>CALBLR010000366.1 GCA_937896015.1 uncultured Prevotellaceae bacterium
CGATATGCTCCGCCGCTTCCATTCGGCCAACTACTCTTTGGCTGGCAGCCGACTTGTGGTTTCGGGCCACATCACCAGTGCCGAGCTTGAGGCGGTTGACGCTGCCATAGGCAGTCTGCGGTTGGGGCCGCAGTGTGGCCAGTTGTGCAACTGGCCCATAGAGCCAAGCAGCGTAATGCAGTCGGTAATCGACCGCCCCGGCGCCATGCAGTCGGCCATAGCCATGACCATAAGGGCCGTTAAGCGGTCGCATCCCGACTACCTGAAACTGCGCCTGCTGGTGATGGCGCTGGGCGGCTATTTTGGCAGCCGCCTGATGACCAACATACGTGAGGAGAAGGGCTATACCTATGGCATCGGGGCTGTGCTTGCCGGCCGCTGCGACGACGCCTATGTGGGCATCAGCACCGAGTGTGCCTGCGAGTATACTGGCCGCGTTATTGCCGAGGTAAGGAAGGAAATAGACCGCTTGCGAAGCGAGCCGATGGGGCTCGTTGAACTGAACACCGTCAAGCGCCACCTGATGAGCGACCTTGTGAAGACGCTCGACACCCCGTTCAGCATTGCCGACTATGTGGGCTCGACGTTCCTTTATGGAGTGTATCCCGAATACTTCAACCGCCAGGTGAAAGAGGTGCAGGAGGCCACGCCCGATGAACTGCAGCGGCTTGCGCAGAAATATCTTGACACCGACAAACTGCGCATAGTGGTGGCGGGCGACAAAACGAAAATGTAGGCCTTGACGGCATTTTCGCACCATTTTTTCAATAAAATAGGTTGCGGATGTTGATAAAGTTGCCGATTTTTGCGAAATTTGCAGCCGAAAACGAGAAATCAAATAATTATTAAAACATTATAACGCAAACAAAATGACTAAGAAAAGCGTACTTCAGCAGAAGCGTGCTGCTTATCAGCCCAAATTGCCATCATCGCTTTGGGGAGCAGTGAAAGCCGTGAAAGGCGAACCGACTCAGTCGGTTGGCGACCAGGAAGAAATCAAAAAATTGTTTCCCAACACCTACGGCCTGCCTGTGCTGACTTTTGAAAAGGACAATGACAACGCCAAGAAGAAGAGCCCCAACACCATGAATGTGGGTGTGATTCTGTCGGGCGGTCAGGCTCCTGGCGGCCACAATGTGATTTGCGGCCTCTTCGACGGCATCAAAGCTCTGAACAAGAACAACCGCCTCTATGGCTTCCTTATGGGCCCCGGCGGCTTGGTTGACCACAAATACAAGGAACTCACCAAAGACTACATCGACGAGTTCCGCAACACCGGCGGCTTCGACATCATTGGCTCGGGCCGCACCAAACTTGAACTGCCCGAGCAGTTCGAAAAGGGCCTGGAAATCATCAAAGAGCTCAACATCAGCGCCATCGTGATTATTGGCGGTGACGACTCTAACACCAACGCTGCCGTGCTGGCCGAGTACTACAAGGCCAAAAACGTGCCCGTGCAGGTGCTTGGCTGCCCCAAGACCATCGACGGCGACCTCAAGAACGAGCAGATTGAAACCTCATTTGGCTTCGACACTGCCACCAAGGTCTACAGCGAGGTGATTGGCAACATCGAGCGCGACTGCAACAGCGCCAAGAAGTATTGGCA
>CALBLR010000367.1 GCA_937896015.1 uncultured Prevotellaceae bacterium
CAGTTCAACGTGGGCGTCCACACCGGCGTGAACAGCGTTGAAGCAGCCAAGGAGGTGAAGAGCGTGGTCTACTACAACGCAGCCGGCGCAGCCCTCAGCGAGCCCGCCACCGGCCTCAACATCAAGGTGGTGACCTACACCGACGGCACAACAGCCACCTCTAAGCTGATCAAGTAAGCATCAGCCAAATACGCAACCTAACACACGGCAGCCATGGCACACACTCAAAGCCAAGGCTGCCGCTTTTTTTATCCATTTTTAATAGCATTTTTATGAAGCATCTCTACCAACTGCTAAGCATTGCAGCCGCATCCCTGCTATGCACCTTGGCGGCCAACGCCAACACCCGCATTGGCACACTGACCTACAACAACGGCTCAAGCGACAAAATCAGCATCACCTTTGGCGAATATAACGACAGCAACGTGTGCAACGTGAGCATAATGAACATGTTTAACTCCGACTCGGGCGTTTCAAGTGGCGACACGTACACCTTTGGCAACATTGCTCTGAAGGGCACCTACAATAAAACATCAAGAAAGTTTACCTTCGCAAAATGGACATCTCAATTCGGCCAAATATCTTATGGCACAATTTCTTGCGATTTATGTCTTGTACGCCGTAATAAGAACTCATCTGCGACCCAATTAACAGCCACATTGGCAACTGACGGCAATACCATTACTTTCGATATTCCAGATGGCCAATATTTAGGTTGCGTTTACAAACTTAACGGCGAAGCATATATCGGTGACTACACTTGGACAGACGTGAAGATTGTGCTTAACGACGAAAGCGAAGACGACGACCTTGTGGAGTGCGACATCGCGATGGATGACAACTATCAAGACGACACCAAAGACGGTGTGATTTATCAAGAGACGTTCGACGCAAGCGAATACCCCGAAAGCGCTATAACCTATTACAACAACGCCGCATATGTGCTCAACCCGCAGACCTCAAAGTCGAAGGTATTCTATGGGCTCAGCAACAATCAGAAAGCCATTGAGCCATACAAGAGCAACCTGACGTCTTGGAGCAGCAACGAGCCTTGGTATGGAGTGGGAGTTGAAGCGTCGATCATCACCACCGACGACTTCACGAAAAAAATGAGCAGTTTCTCTGATGAGCACAACATACTTATTGTAAGAAACGACCCCTATGGCTATTTCACCGAAAACGAGGACATTTACACAAACTGGATTGAAAGCGGCCTCGTGAGCGGGACCCACCAGGCTCCATACAGCGTTACGAGCATTACCGGTGGCACAGCCACAAGGGGGGTGCACTTCAAAGACGTGTTTCCTCACCGTGTGGCCGACGGCGACAACTTCACCATTGACTATGTGGTTTACTACTACGCACAAGTTACAAATCAACGCAATTTCTCAGGCTCTGGCTTAACCACCTACAAATATCTTGACAAAAACGTCAACAGTCTCAACAGCAGCTTCATTAAGATAGGCGGCACGTGGTATTATTTTGCCATTCCCGACAAGGCCCACCGCTTTATTGCCACTTCGGACAGCGACTTGAGCTACAAACCGGGCAAAAGCACCGATGCCACCAACGGACGCTTCGACGCCCCTGTCGGCTACCACTTCTCGGTGAAGTTCAGCAACGACGTGATTACTGGTGTGGAGGATGTGGCAAACGCAAGCTCGGCAGAAGCAGTGAGCGTGCGCTACACCAACGTGCAAGGCCAGGTGAGCAGCACCCCATTCAATGGAATAAACATTGTGGAGCGCGTCTACAGCGACGGCAGCCGCAAGGTGGCCAAAGAGCTTAGATAAGGGCCACACAGCCACCACTGCATTCGGCAGGGTTCCGGGCCGCTTAGGCAGACCGGGGTCCTGCCTTTTTATTGGCAAAAGGCTTGCGTATGCACACTCAAATCAAGAGTTTTGTCGAATTTTTTGCCATTCTATGCCTTGGCTATTGACACAAAAAGAGGTTTTCGCTAACTTTGCAACTATTGCCACCCCTTTGGTGGGCATGAGGCGCAGCATGCTCTTCCTTTTTACGGCTTCGAACTTAAAAACGCCATGCCGCAAGACTCCTCAAACGACAAAAAAAGTATGAATGACTTGGTAGAACAATTGTTTGAACGAATTAAACGGCACCGCCTGGTGCGCGCATTCTGCAACAGCACCATGCCACGGTGGCTGATACTGCTGTCCGACGTGGCGGTGGTGCTTGCCTGCACCCTTGTCATATCGCTGCTCAGCATATACGGCGGCAGCGGTGTGCCGCCCGCCCACATGGTGATGGCCAACCTGGGGCTTGTGGGCGCCGTGTTTGTGTGCGTGTCGTACTACTTCAAGAGCTATGCCTGCATCATACGCCTGTCGGTGGTTGAAGACCTCTACCGCGTGCTCATGGTGGAGATGGTGAGCACAGTGGCTGTGCTGCTGGTCGACTGGGCCGCTGCGGCCAACACCGGCGTGAAGCTGATGCCCTACCGCAGCGTGGTGTTCATAGGCGCCACCTCGTTTACGGCGCTGATGATTGTTCGCCTGCTCATCAAGCACTTCTATGCCCAAATCACCCAGCGCGGCGTGAGCCGCCGGCGCGTGCTGGTGCTCGGCACCTCGCTCGACTCCATAATTTTGGCCAACGCGCTCAAAAACGAAATCAACGGCAAGTACGACCCCGTGGGGCTCGTTGCCACCGACCCGTCGGCCAAGAGCCACAACGCCATCAACGGATTTCCCGTGTATGAGTATTCGCCCGACACGCTGGCCAACGTGTTTGTGGAGCACGCCGTGTATGCCCTGGTGTTCGACTCGTCGCTCAACGACTGGGTGGGCCACGACGGCGTGGCCGACTACCTGCTGCAGCACCACATAGCCATGCTGGCAGTGAACCGCGTTGAGGAGGTGGACAGCGACAGCCCGAGCGGCGACTCCGGCATCAGCAGCCGCATCAAGCCAATTCAAATCGAAGACCTGCTGGGCCGCAAGCCCATAGTGCTCAACAGCACGCTGGTGCGCGAAGACATCAACGGCGAGTGCGTGATGGTGAGCGGCGCATGCGGCTCGATTGGCAGCGAGATAGTGCGCCAGCTGGCCGCCTACAAGGCGTCGCGCATTGTGCTGGTCGACCAGGCCGAGACCCCGATGCACGACATAGCGCTCGAGCTGCGCGAAAAGTTTCCGCAGGCCGATGTGGTGCTATACATGGGCGACGTCACCAACCGCAGCCGCATGGAGCGCGCCTTTGAGCAATACAGGCCAAAATACGTGTTCCACGCCGCTGCCTACAAGCACGTGCCCATGATGGAGCTAAACCCCACCGAAGCTGTGCTGGTGAACGTGATGGGCACGCGCAACATGGCCGACCTGGCGCTGAAATACGGCGTGCGCAAGTTTGTGATGGTGTCGACCGACAAGGCCGTGAACCCATCGAACGTGATGGGCTGCACCAAGCGCCTGGCCGAAATCTACGTGCAGTCGCTGTGCACAGCCACCCTTGGCCACGGCCACTCCACGCAGTTCATCACCACGCGCTTTGGCAACGTGCTGGGCAGCAACGGGTCGGTTATCCCCCTGTTCCGCCGCCAGATTGAGGCGGGAGGCCCCATCACCTTGACCCACCGCGACATCATACGCTACTTCATGACCATTCCCGAGGCCTGCTCGCTGGTGCTTGAGGCGGGCTGCATGGGCCACGGCGGCGAAATCTACATCTTCGACATGGGCCAGCCGGTGCGCATCTACGACCTGGCCAAGCGCATGATTTCGCTTGCCGGACTGCGTCCCGGCATCGACATACAAATAAAGGAGGTGGGACTGCGCCCAGGCGAAAAGCTATATGAAGAGCTGCTCAACGACAAGGAGAAGACCCGTGCCACGCGCAACAACAAGATTATGATAGCCCAGGTGCGCACCTACGACGACTTCGACGCCGTGTGCAGCAGCATCGACGGCATCATCCGTTTTGCCGAGCAGGGCCGTGTGCACGACATGGTGCACGCCATGAAGGAGTTTGTGCCCGAATACAAAAGCCTCAACTCGGAATTCGAGAAAATCGACACCGAAATAGCCCACGAAGAAGCCGCCCCAGCCCCCGCAAACTAACCCCACAGATTTTTTAAGAACCCTTGGACGCTGCATCATGCAATCGGGATCTCCCACAGATTGCACAGATTTCCACAGATTTTTTCCTGACAGCTATTTGGACGTTTATTGGGGGGTAAGCGCTATTGGCTTTCTGGCCACAGCACTGCCGCGAGGCTGCCAAGCATTTTCGCCTCGCTGGCCGTGGCGGCATGCAAAGCCATCTCATCGATGGCATGACGGGAGGCGCGCGAACCGAGCCGCTCAATGCCGTCGAGGGCGCGCTGGGCATCCTTGTGGGCCTGCATGGCCTCAGCACCGAGGCCGGCGTCGGCTTGACGGGCCAGCCACACCGCACGGCGGCA
>CALBLR010000368.1 GCA_937896015.1 uncultured Prevotellaceae bacterium
TCGATGGCCTCTATCAGGGCCGGCGAGTTGCCGGCTATGGAATACCGCTGCTTGGCGTTGCTCACAGCGGCCGAGAGTTTTACTGTTGCTTCTTCCATTTTCTCATTGAATATGTGCGTTGTTTAAGGAATTCGCCCAAGGCCTCGGGGGTGGGGTAGGCGGCCAGTTCTTCGGGGCCGATTGGGTCGCCTATGCTCACGCGTATGCTCTGGTCGTGGCGTCGGAACACCTCGGCGGGCAGGCGCAGTGTGCGCAGGCGCCAGTCGATCATGCCCAGCAGTGTGAATATGAAACTGTTGTGGCCGTGGAAATATATTGGCACCACGGGCACTTTCATCTTGGCAATGATGCGCATGATTGACGGCTGCCACTGGCGGTCTTCGATGCGCATGCCCCATGTGAGCTTCGACACGGCCCCGGCAGGGAAGAATCCAAGCGGATGTCCCTGCTTCACGTGGCGCATGGCGTCGGCAATGCCGTGCATCGACACGGCCCGCTTCTTGGGGTCGCTGCTGGCCAGGGCGTCAACGTTGATGAAGTTTGGACGCATGGCGCCAATGTAGTTCAGCACCATGTTCACCATCACCTTGAAGTCGGGACGGTGCTCGCCCACCATCTTTATGAGCGAGATGCCGTCGAGGGCGCCGAAGGGGTGGTTGCTCACCGTGATGAAGGCTCCTTCGGGCAGATGCTCAAGCACCTGCTCGTTGTCGATGTCGAGCTTCAGGTTAAGGTCGCGCAGCAGTCCGGCGGTGAAGGGCACTCCAGGCGTGTCGCAGTTGTGGTCGTGAATCCAGTTCACCTTGTCCACGTCGAGCCACTTCAGCAGCCGCTCCACAAGTTTCTGCTTGCCCTTGAAGTAGGGCACCATCTTGCTTATGTCGTCATAGTCAAGCACTGTGCGCTTGAACCCGAGTTCTTGTTCAGTCTTTTTTGCCATATTGTAGTTTTAGCCAAAGTCGTTGTTCCGTTTTGCCTGTGCCGCGGTTGGCGCGCAAAAAAGGTGCTCTGCGGCAATTAACTTACAAAGTTACAAATAATTCCTCAAACCACGACCCTTGTGCGGGCGGTGGCTGGTCGCAATGTCGGCAAAACTCGTCGCTTCGGCCAAAAACAGGCGGCTGGCCATGCAGTGTGGCCAGCCGCCTGATGTGTGATGCCGCATTTCGTTGTGTCAGGGCTACTTGTCGGGGAATTTGAGCATGGCCACCTGCATCATGCGCGACACGTCGAAGTAGAATCCCTTCACATTCTCCTTGCCGTCTTTGGGCTTCACCGCTATGTAGTCGAGTTTGCCGTCGTCCAGCTCCTGGTGGTCGGTGGCCACGTAGCCCAGAAAGTTCACAATGTTGTATTCGTGCTCGGGGCAAATCACCACCCACGGGTCGTCCTTTGTGCCCTTGCCGCTCGACATGATGGCGGCTATCAGGCGGTCGAGGCGGTATTGCCGCACTGCCGCGCGGGCATACTTCTTCTTCTCCTTGAGCACGTAGATGTAGAACTTCATCTGGTCGAGGTCGAAGATGTTGTCGTCGAGCGACAGCTCGGCATACTTCTCAATGCTGTCGCACTCGGCGCGCGAGTGCGGTTGCTTGTAATACAGGCTTTCCACCACCTTGCCGTATTCCGACTCGCGGAACGGATTGTAGTCTTCCTGAAATATGTATCCGTAATACAGGTCGCGGTAGGCCTCGAAGTTCATCACGGTGTCGTTGCTCTTGAACGACTGTATGAGCTTGGGGTAGTAGAACCGCGCCTTGGGGTCTTGCGTGATGCTCTTGATTTTGTCGAAGTCCACCTTGCGCACCTCAAATTTGTTTTGGGCCGCGCTGTGGCTGCCCGCTGCCATCAGGCACACGGCCACAGCCATTATTATGTGTCGTATAAGTTTCATAGTTGCTCCTTGTAGTTAGTGCGTCGTGCTTTGTTACAGTATGAATCCCTCCACGGCTATGCCCACCATGGCGGCGGCCACTATGGCCGGCAGAGATTTTGCGCAAAAGTAGTGAATAAATGTGGAACTCGGAAATTTAAGCCATTTCCCGTGAGGCGTTTTGCTGAAGGCTAGCTGCCCCATCAGGGCTCCAGCCACCACGCCAAGCACCATTA
>CALBLR010000369.1 GCA_937896015.1 uncultured Prevotellaceae bacterium
CACTTGGCCGAGTTCAAGGATTTTGATGGTGAGTACAAGCTGGGTGACGTGATCACCGTGGATTTGTTCAGCGACACCGCATTTGTTGACGTTATCGGCACTTCAAAAGGTAAAGGCTTCCAGGGCGTGGTTAAGCGCCACGGCTTCGGCGGCGTGGGCCAGGCCACTCACGGCCAGGACGACCGCTTCCGCGCACCCGGTTCTATCGGCGCCTGCTCTTACCCCGCAAAGGTGTTCAAGGGCATGCGCATGGCAGGCCAGATGGGCAACGAGCGCGTAACTGTGCAAAACTTACAGATAGTTAAAGTCATGCCTGAGAACAACCTTCTCGTAGTGAAGGGTTCTGTGCCAGGCTGCAAAGGTTCAATCTTATCAATCGTGAAATAATGGAACTCGCAGTATATAATGTAAAAGGTGAAGACACCGGAAAGAAGGTTACACTCAACGACGAGGTTTTTGCTCTCGCCGAACCCAACGAGCACGCCGTCTATCTGGCTGTTAAGCAGTTTCTGGCCAACCAGCGCCAGGGTACTCACAAAGCTAAAGAGAGAAGTGAAGTTTCAGGCTCAACCAAGAAGCTTGGCCGCCAGAAGGGCGGCGGCGGTGCACGCCACGGCGACATCAACTCGCCCCTGATGGTGGGTGGCGGCCGCGTGTTCGGTCCCCGTCCCCGCAACTACGGCTTCAAGCTCAACAAGAAGGTGAAGGCTCTTGCCCGCCGCTCTGCACTCACGTTCAAGGCTCAGAACAACCAGATCGTGGTGGTCGAAGACCTTCAGTTTGAGGCTCCGAAAACCAAAGAATTCGTAAACTTTGCTAAGAATCTTAAATTAGCTGATTCTAAGGTCCTTTTGGTTTTAGAAAGTCAGAATAAAAACGTATTTTTGTCGGCTCGCAACGTCGAGAACGCAAAAGTGATCACCGCCCGCGACCTGAACACATACGCTGTGCTCAACAACAAGGCCCTGGTGCTCACCGAAAGCTCAGTTGCAGTGCTTAACCAGTTTTAATTAAAGGAGAGATATTGACAATGGCAAATATTAAGATCACACCTATCGTCACTGAGAAGGCCAACGCCATCAGCGAGAAGACCAACCGTTTTTCATTCAAGGTATCTCCCGAAGCCAACAAATTCCAGATCAAAGACGCTATCGAAAAGCTCTATGAGGTGAAGGTGGTTTCAGTAAGCACTATGAACTACGACGGCAAGAAGAAGCAGCGCTACACCAAGGCCGGACTGATCCGCGGCAAGCAGGCCGCCTTCAAGAAAGCAGTGGTCACTGTCGCTGAGGGACAAACTATTGATTTTTATAGCAATATTTAATAAACGAAATGGCAGTAAGAAAATTTAAGCCCACAACACCGGGGCAGAGACACAAAGTTATTGGTGTATTTGATAACATCACTGCACGTACACCAGAAAAATCTCTTACAGTCGGCAAGCGCGTCACTGGCGGACGCAACAACGAGGGTCACCGCACCATGCGCTACCTCGGCGGCGGCCACAAGCGCAAATTCCGCTTCATCGACTTCAAGAGAAACAAAGACGGTGTGCCAGCTCGTGTAAAGTCGATCGAGTACGATCCTAACCGTTCGGCCCGCATCGCCCTGCTTTACTACGCAGATGGCTATAAAGCTTACATAATTGCACCCAACGGCCTGCAAGTTGGCTCTACAGTTGAAAGCGGTGAGAACGTGGCCCCCGAAGTGGGAAACGCGCTTCCACTCAGTAACATTCCTGTTGGTACTTTAATTCACAACATCGAATTGCGACCCGGCCAGGGTGCGGCTATCGCACGCAGCGCCGGCACTTTCGCTCAATTGACTTCACGTGAGGGCACCTACGCCATCATCAAACTGCCTTCAGGCGAAACCCGCAAAATCCTCGCAGCATGCAAGGCCACTGTGGGTGTGGTTGGCAACAGCGACCACGCTCTGGAGCAGTCGGGCAAGGCCGGCCGCTCGCGCTGGCTCGGACGCCGTCCGCACAACCGCGGTGTGGTTATGAACCCGGTTGACCACCCGATGGGTGGTGGTGAAGGCCGTCAGTCTGGTGGCCATCCGCGCTCTCGCACCGGCCTTTACGCTAAGGGCTTGAAGACACGTGCACCGAAGAAGTTGTCTTCGAAGTATATAATTGAAAGAAGAAAGAAGTAATTTGATTAAAGATTAAACTATGAGTCGTTCATTAAAAAAAGGCCCTTACATTAGTGTTAAGCTCGAGAAGAAGGTTGACGCCATGAACGAGAGCGGCAAGAAGAACGTGATCAAAACCTGGTCGCGCGCCTCGATGATCGCCCCCGAATTCGTGGGCCACACCTTTGCAGTGCACAATGGTAATAAGTTCATTCCCGTCTACGTTACCGAAAACATGGTAGGTCACAAGCTGGGCGAGTTTGCCCCCACACGCACCTTCCGTGGCCACAGCGGCAACAACAAGAAGTAAGGCCCGGGATAAATTCAACTGACACAAAAAGAATTAAAATACAACATGGGAAAAAGAAAAAGAGAAACAGCCAGCAATTATAAGGAGGCACGCCGCGAGCAAAGCTTTGCCAAGCTCAAGAATGTTCCCAGCTCACCGCGCAAAATGCGCCTGGTGGCCGACATGGTGCGCGGCCAGGAGGCTTTCAAGGCCCTCGGACTCCTGCACTTCTCAAATAAGCAAGCTGCCAGCGACATAGAGAAGCTCCTCAAGAGCGCCATCTCTAACTGGGAGCAGAAGAACGGCCGCAAGGCTGAGTCCGGAGAACTCTGCATCAAGACAATCCACGTTGACTGCGCGCCTATGCTCAAGCGCCTCCGTCCGGCCCCCCAGGGCCGCGGCTACCGCATCCGCAAGCGCTCCAACCACATCACATTGTTCCTCGACACAATTAAAACTAACGACAAAAAAGACGCATAACAGATATGGGACAGAAAGTAAATCCAATTAGCAATCGTTTAGGCATCATCCGCGGCTGGGACTCAAACTGGTTCGGTGGTGATAATTATGGAGATACTCTGCTCGAGGATAGCAAAATCCGCAAGTATCTCAACGTGCGTCTGGCAAAGTCAAGC
>CALBLR010000370.1 GCA_937896015.1 uncultured Prevotellaceae bacterium
GTCTCCAAGAAGTGTTTTAAACGCGAAACTATGTCCATAACTCAATTAACGTATTCAAATTTCACATCTGCAAATTTAGGGCATCTGATTGAAAAAACAAAATTTTAGATTATAAATGTCTGCGGTGGCTGTTTGCACCAGCAATCGGCGTGTTTAGGGATGTGTTTGCATTTCCAAATACAAATGCTGTAATAAACATTTAAGGTTCATCGGCATTTTGCTGCACCACAGCACACTGCATGCCATTAGCATTACTGATCTTGGGATATTGGGTGAGTCGTGCCAATATCATAATTCAGTACTTTAATATCTAATAGTTAATACTCTGATATTTAGATGTATGCACCATATACTAACAAGTGTTAACAGGTATTTCTGATTACTTTGTAAACTATGCATTTGCAAATTCACATTGCCAAAACGGTCCGTTTGGCTGAGTTTTCATTTTACTTTCGCAAATACAGCAGTTTGCATATTTGAATGACGCCAACGAATTATTTGCGACTTAGTTTGCGTTTGCATTCACAAATGTAAATTCAACGCTGCCCCGCGATGGTAAACTTACCCATTTTGTAATCATTACATTTTATCGTGTTTTCCTTGCCGTTTTGATTTTTAAATCAGCCAACTGCACGCGCATCAAAATCTGAAGGCATTGAGCAAGGGTCATGCAGTGCCAACGGCGGCAGCCAAAGCACTGCATTTCAATGCAGTTACGCACACAGCACGCCCCTCCCCTATTCCATTATGGAAAAGGCCCAGAAAAATAAAAAATGCCCGTTTTTTGCCACAATCTGTGTGACAAACGGGCATAAAAAAGGCGCTCCGGCAGAAGCTGAGCCACCACCGGAGCGCCAATAGTATCGACCAGAAAATTATCTGGCCTGCAATTCTTGCTTAATGAATTTTGCGGTGACCGAAGCCTGGTTTTCGGCCACCTCCTCGGGGGTGCCGCAGGCCACTACCCTACCTCCATTGCGTCCGCCCTCGGGACCCATGTCGATGATATAGTCGGCACACTTTATCACATCCAGGTTGTGCTCAATCACGATCACAGTGTTGCCTTTTTGAACAAGGCGGTTAAGCACGCCCAGCAAGATGTTGATGTCCTCGAAGTGCAGCCCCGTGGTGGGCTCATCGAGAATGTAGACGGTCTTGCCCGTGTCGCGCTTCGACAGCTCGGCGGCCAACTTCACGCGCTGACTCTCGCCGCCCGAGAGGGTGCTTGACGGCTGCCCGAGTTTGATGTAGCCCAAGCCCACATCCTGCAGAACTTTGATTTTGTTGAGAATCGACGGAATGGCCTCGAAAAATTCCACGGCCTGGTTGATGGTCATGTCGAGCACATCGGCTATCGACTTGCCCTTGAACTTCACCTCGAGCGTCTCGCGGTTGTAGCGCTTGCCGCCGCACTCCTCGCACGGTACCAGCACGTCGGGCAGGAAATTCATCTCCACCGTCTTGTAGCCATTGCCCTTGCACACCTCGCAGCGTCCGCCCGATATGTTGAAAGAGAATCGGCCGGGCTTGTAGCCGCGTATTTTGGATTCGGGCAGATTGACAAACACATTGCGGATGTCGGCAAACACGCCCGTGTAGGTGGCGGGATTGGAGCGCGGCGTGCGGCCAAGCGGCGACTGGTCGACGGTGACCACCTTGTCGACCCACTCCAAGCCCTCCACACTGGAGTATTTAAGGGGCTCGGTAAGGGAGCGGTAGAATTTTTGACTCAGAATGGGTTGAAGTGTGCCATTTATTAGGCTCGACTTGCCACTGCCCGACACTCCAGTGACACAAACGAACGTGCCCAAAGGCAGCGTAACATCCACGTTTTTCAGATTGTTACCGCAGCAGCCGTGCAGCGACAGCCAGTGGCCGTTGCCCTCACGCCGAGTGGCTGGGACGGGTATGCTGCGCGTGCCGTTCAGATAATCGGCCGTAATGGTGTGGCTGGCGAGCATCTGGGCAGGCGTGCCGGCAAACACCACGTTGCCGCCCTTGCGCCCGGCCTTGGGGCCGATGTCGACCACATAGTCGGCTTCGAGCATCATGTCCTTGTCGTGCTCCACCACTATCACGGTGTTGCCCTCGTCGCGCAGTTTCTTAAGCGAGTCAATGAGCCGCTGGTTGTCGCGCTGGTGCAGACCGATGCTGGGCTCATCGAGGATGTAGAGCACATTCACCAGCTGCGACCCAATTTGCGTGGCCAGGCGTATGCGCTGGCTTTCGCCGCCCGAGAGCGACGCCGAACTGCGGTTGAGCGACACATAGTCGAGGCCCACATCGAGCATAAAGCCAAGACGGCCGTCGATTTCCCTCACTATCTGCTCGGCCACCTTCCACTTGGGCTCGGGCAGATGGTTGTGCAGGTCGGCCATCCACTCGCGCAGTTCCGATATGTCCATCGAAGCGAGCTGGGCTATGTTCTTGCCGTTGACACGGAAGTGCAGCGCCTCGCGGTTGAGGCGGTCGCCGTGACCCTCGGGGCACACCGCGCGCGAAAAGAACTGCCCGGCCCATTTCTGAGCCTGATTGGACGAATCGTCGCTTTTCTGCAGCTCGAGATACTTCACCAGTCCGTCGTACGACAGGAAATAGTTGCTTGTGCTCATGGTCTCGGTCTTGATGGGCAGACGCTCGTCGGTGCCGTTCATAATCTCGTCGATGGCATCGTCGGGCACACTGGCGAGCGGTGTGTCGAGCGTCACGCCATACTTCTCGCAAATGGCCTGCACCTGCCAGAATATGAGTGCATTCTTGTATTTGCCCAGCGGCAGAATGCCGCCCTTGCGAATCGAGAGCGACAGGTCGGGCATCACCTTCTCGCGGTCGATGATGTTGACGTAGCCCAGGCCCTTGCAGCGGTGGCAGGCACCCTGGGGCGAATTGAACGAGAAGTTGTGGGGCGCCGGCTCCATATAAGACAGCCCGGTGTCGGGGTCCATGAGCGACTTGCTGTAATAGCCCAACTCGCCGCTTTCGGCATCGAGCACCATCAGCTGGTTGCCGCCCTGCTTGAAGGTGAGCTCCACCGTGTCGCGCAGGCGGGCCTCGTCTTTGCGGGCCACTCGCAGGCGGTCCACCACCAGCTGGATGTCGTGGTTGCGGTAGCGGTCGAGCTTCATGCCAAAGGTGATTTCCTTCACCTCGCCGTCGATGCGCACATTCATATAGCCTTTTTTGCGCAGCTGCTCAAACAGGTCTTTGTAGTGGCCCTTGCGGTTCTTCACCAGCGGAGCAAGGATGTAGATCTTGCGGCCGTCGTAGCGGTCGAGAATGAGGTCGAGAATCTTGTCGACCGAATACTTCACCATCTTCTTGCCCGACAGGTAGGAGTAGGCGTCGCCTACGCGCGCAAACAGCAGGCGCAGATAGACGTAGACCTCGGTGGTGGTGCCGATGGTGCTCCGCGGATTTTTGTTGACGGTCTTCTGCCCTATCGAAATCACGGGGTTCAGACCCGAGATTTTGTCAACGTCGGGGCGCTCGAGCACGCCCAGCATATTGCGGGCGTAGGCCGAAAACGTCTCAAGGTAGCGCCGCTGCCCCTCGGCAAAAATTGTGTCGAAGGCCAGCGACGACTTGCCGCTGCCGCTGAGCCCCGTGATCACCGTGAGGCTGTGGTGCGGAATGTCGACATCGATATTTTTCAGGTTGTGCACTCGCGCGCCCAGCACGCTCACGCAGTCCACCTCTTTGTCGCCAATTTTCATTGATTGTGCTATTTTTGTCGTTTAATTCTTTTTGTCGCTGTCAGCCTCCGCTCACTCCACCACCCAGGCGGGATTGTAGGCCGAGTAGTGGCGGCGCGAGCGGTAAAGGTCGTCGGCCAGCGGAATGCGCACGCAGTAGCGGCGGCGCTGCTGGTTGGTGAGCCGGCTTGCGCGAATCCACGGGTTGGCCTCACGCAGCTGAGCATAGGTGATGCCGTGCGCCTTGGCCCACTGCGGCCAGCTGGCCACAGTGCCGGTCACGGTGTCGGTGGTGCAGCGCACCGTCTGGTACAGCTGCTGGCGCGTCAGGCGGTAGCCAAAGCGCTTGGGGTCGGCCAGCAGCGTCTTGTAGGCCATGATGCGAAACACGTAGCGCGACGTCTCGCTGTTGAGGTAGAGGTCAAACGAGTTTGACTCGAGCTGACGCTCAAGCTCGCCCGATATGCGCCCCATGCCGGCATTATAGCTTGCCGCCACTGTGGCCCAGTGGCCATATTTGCGGTAGGCGGCCTTTAGGTAGCGGCAAGCGGCCACGGTCGACTTTTCGGGGTCGTAGCGCTCGTCAACCTCGCCGTTCACCTCCAGGCCATACTGGCGCGCCGTGGCGGCCAGCAGCTGCCACAGCCCCGCGGCATGGGCCGGCGAATAGGCGTTGCAGTCCATAGTGCTCTCGGTGCACGCCAGATACAGGAAATCGAGCGGCACCCCATTGGCGCGCAGCGTTGAATCGAGCGCGGGAAAATAGCGGTTGGCGCGCTTAAGGCACAGCAGCGTGCCCGTGTGGGCATACACCACCGAGGTGAGTTCGCGGTCGAGCCGCTCAAACATGTCGAGGCGGTCGAGGTCGACCGTATCGCCGCAAAAAGTCATTTTAAGCGGCACCGTTGGGTTTGACTTGACGGCAAACACAGCCGCCTCATGGCCGCGGTAGGTGGCCGCAGCATTGGTCTGCGCCACGCTTGGCACAACGCAAGCCACAGCCGCCACAAGCGGCAATATTGCATTTCTTTTCATATTTCTTTCCGTCTTTTTAGTATATGCGCGGCGCGCCGCACCCCCTTGCCACGCCGCCAGCGGCTTGGCTCCGGAGGGTGCGCCGCGCTCCAGTCGCTATGCATCACTCCACGTGCGGCCCCCGGCATCACTCGCCCTGAGTGCCGCCTGTGGCGCCGTTAAGGCCCTGCTTGTAGCGGATGATGTTGATGTCGCCCTTCAGCTTGTAGTTTTTGCCGTCGGCACCGCGGGCCTCAATCACGTAGTAGTACACGCCAGTGTCCACCAGCTTGCCGCGGTAGCGTCCGTCCCAGCCCTGCGAGGGGTCGCTGAACTCGATAATCTTGTTGCCCCAGCGGTTGAATATCCAGCAGTGGAACTGCACTATCGACTTGTAGGACACCTTCCACACATCGTTCACGCCCTCGCTGGTGCCGGGGGTGAATGCGTTGGGGCACAGCAGCTCCGACGTGCCGATGCTCACCGTGTAGGTCTCGCCCGTGGCGGTGCACGAGCCGTCGGCGTTAGAGCCTATGAAGCGCCAATAGAACGTGCCCGCGTCCTCAAACGTCTGCTCCACCTCGTCTTGGTTGAGGCGCAGCTGAATGCTGTTGAAGTCGGGGTCGGTGGCCATCTGCCACTCCTTGTAGACCACGGCATCGGTGCAGTGCGACGAAAAGGTGATTTTCACAGGGGCCGAACCGCCCATGGCCGTCTGGCCGTCGTCCTTGCGCTCATTGTCGTTGTCGCGCGTCTCCTGCACGGCCGCGGTGCGCACGTCGACCGCAGCGGTGGTGTAGGTGCCACTCGACACCGACTGCTCATTGCCCCAGAAGCGCAAGAATTTGTCGCCCGAAAGGGTGAACTCGGTGTTGCACAGCGGCGCAGGCACCACCATGGTGGGCTTGAACGACTCGTAGGATTCCACCTCGGCCTTCTCCACCCACTGGCTTTGGTCGTCGCTCCACTCAAGCGAGCGGTAGGCAAGCTTGAGCTGGCGGTCGAGCACCTTGCGCACACCAGTGATGGTGTAATACTCCAGGTCGCTGCCGCTGCCGGCCACATTCAGCGTGGCCGTGCCGCAGTCGGATGCCGGAGCGGCCTCAACCGACTCCAAGCTCAAGGCATGGGCGCTGTAGTCGGCCACCCACACATAAGTGCGCTTGGTGCCCTCCTCAATTATGTAGCCGCAATCGGGCTTCACCTGGCGCAGCACGGTTTCGCGGCCATTGCGCTCAATGCCGTCAATCTGAGTGGC
>CALBLR010000371.1 GCA_937896015.1 uncultured Prevotellaceae bacterium
GTGGTGTATTCGCGCAGCATGGCGCACGCGCGCCTGCTCATGTCGCGGGCCGAGCTGGTGTTTTGCCTCGACTTCAACGTGCTGCAGCGCATCGACCAGCTGGGCCGCGAGCTGGGCCGCGTCAGAGTGCCAAAGGTGCTCATCGACCACCACCTCGACCCCGACTCCACATTCGACCTGCGCATATCGTTTCCCGAAGCCTCGTCGACGTGCGAACTCGTGTTCCGCACCGTGATGCAGCTGGGACTGCTGCGCTACATGGACCGTACCGTGGCCGAGAACCTATACACGGGTCTGATGACCGACACCGGCAACTTCACCTACAGCTGCAACGACCCCGAGATTTTCGAGATTGTGGCCATGCTCATGCAGAAGGACATCGACCGCGCCGCGCTCTACAAGCAGGCCATGAACACCTTCAGCGCCGACTGCCTGCGCCTGCAGGGCTTTGCCTTGTCGCAGAAGATGGAGGTGGTCCCGCAAAAGCGGGCCGCCATCATTGCACTGACGGCAGCCGAATTGCAGCAGTTCAACTATGTGAAGGGCGACACCGAGGGCCTGGTCAACAAGCCGCTGGCCATTCCAGGCGTGTGCTGGAGCGTGCTGCTGCGCGAGGATGCCGACAAGGTGAAGGTGTCGATGCGCAGTGAGGGCGATTTTGCCGTCAACACCTTGTGCCACGACTACTTTGGCGGCGGTGGCCACAAGAATGCAGCCGGCGGCGAGACCAAGGACGGCCTCGACAAGGCGCTGCAGACGGTGTATGGCATACTCGACTCGCTGCCCGACGCCGACGGCGAAAGCGAGCCCTGAAATCAGTGAAACAAAAAAAGACAGAAAATACAACTCAACACGCATACAGCAATATGAAATCAAAACTCATTCTCATAATCGCGGCGGCAGTGGCCGCGCTCACAGCAATCACTTCGTGCAGCAGCGGCGAGAGCTATGCCGACCAGCTCAACGACGAGCGCCACGCCACCAACCACTTCTTGGCCAACTACCGCGTGGAGGATAAAATCCCCGACGACACCGTGTTTGAAACCGGCAAAGACGCCCCGTTCTACAAACTCGATGAGGATGGCAACGTGTATATGCAGGTCATCCGCTACACCAAGCACAGCGCCGACAGTGCCAAGACGTCGCAAAACATCTACTTCCGCTACACGCGCTACAATCTGCTCTACCTCTACAACGAGGGCGACTGGAGCGGATCGGGCAATGCCGACGACATGAGCCAGGAGCCAGCCTACTTCCAGTATAACAACTACTCGATGCCGCAGTCGTCGGAGTGGGGCTATGGCGTGCAGATGCCGCTGTGGTATCTGGGCGTCGACAGCGAGGTTAACATTGTGGTGAAGTCGCAATACGGCAAAAGCAGCGAAATCTCATATGTGGTGCCATTCATGTACCACATCCGCTACTTCCGCAGCCGCGTTTAGCCAGCGCCACGCATAGAATCGCCAACACGAACTAACATCTAACAATACAATTAACTATGTCACTAATCAAATCAATTTCAGGCATTCGCGGAACCATCGGCGGCCCTGCCGGCGATGGCCTCACTCCTCTCGACATCGTGAAGTTCACGAGTGCCTACGCAACATTCATCCGCCGCAACACCAAGCAGACCAGCAACGTGATAGTGGTTGGCCGCGACGCGCGCCTCTCGGGCACCATGGTGCTCGATGTGGTGGTGGGCACACTCATCGGCATGGGCTTTGAGGTGGTGAACATCGGCATGGCCACCACCCCCACCACCGAACTCGCTGTGGTGTGGGAGAAAGCCTGCGGCGGCATCATCATCACAGCCTCGCACAACCCCAAGCAGTGGAACGCGCTTAAGCTGCTCAACGAGCGCGGCGAATTCCTCACCGACGCCGAGGGCAAGGAGGTGCTGCGCCTGGCTGAGGCCGAAGACTTCGACTATGCCGAAGTCGACAATCTGGGCTACGAAAGCAAAAACGACACATATCTGCGCCGCCACATCGACGCTGTGCTCAACCTCAAGCTCGTCGATGTTGAGGCCATCAAGAAGGCCAACTTCACCGTGGCTGTCGATGCCGTCAACTCTATCGGCGGTGTGGCCATTCCCCGCCTGCTCGAGAAGCTGGGCGTGAAAAATGTGGTGAAGCTCTTCTGCGAGCCCACTGGCAACTTCGGCCACACTCCCGAACCTATTCCGCAAAACCTCACCGCCATTGCCGACTACATGAAGCAGGGCAAGGCCGATGTGGGCTTTGTGGTCGACCCCGATGTTGACCGCCTGGCCATAATAATGGAAAACGGCGAATTCTTCGTTGAGGAATACACGCTGGTGGCCGTGGCCGACTATGTGCTGTCGCAGACTCCAGGTGCCACCGTGAGCAACCTATCGTCGTCGCGCGCGCTGCGCGATGTCACCGAGAAGCACGGCTGCAGCTACACCGCCGCCGCTGTGGGCGAGGTGAACGTCACCACCGAGATGCGCCGCACCGGCGCCGTGATTGGCGGCGAGGGCAACGGCGGAGTCATCTATCCCGAGCTGCACTATGGCCGCGACGCCCTGGTGGGCGTGGCACTCTTCCTCACTCTGCTGGCCAAGAGCGGCATGAAGGTGAGCGAGCTCAAAAAGACCTATCCGCAGTATGCCATTGCCAAGACCAAACTCGAACTGAAGCCCGGCATGGATGTCGACAAGATTCTCAATGCCGTTAAGGAGCACTACGCAGGTGAGAAGCTCACCACCATCGACGGTGTGAAGATCGACTTCGCCGACGGCTGGGCACATCTGCGCAAGAGCAACACCGAGCCCATCATTCGCATCTACAGCGAGGCCCACACCATGCAGGAGGCCGAGCAACTTGGCGAAAACGTGCGCAAAATCGTTGAAAGCCTCTGCTAATCAAGCAGCCGCATCATAAAAACATAGAGTCACACAGGCTGCCGCCCCGCAAAAAAAGTGGACGGCAGCCTGCGTGCGTTTTTAATGTGTGTGGCTCCGCCAAACCAATCCAATTTGATATGAACAATTCCTACAGCCATTTGCGAATAATCCACCTCGTGTCAAACAAAGCCTGGGGCGGGGGCGAGCGCTACGCCCTCGACCTCATGCGCGCTCTTGCGGCTCACGGCCACGAGGTGACCGCCGCTGTGCGCGCCGGCAGCGTGGCCATTGAGCCAATCAGGCAGGCCGGCATAGCAGTGGTGGCAATGCCGCTGCGTGGCATGGCCGACGCCGTGAGTGCATGGCGCCTTGCCGCACTCATTGGCCGCACTCCGTGTGTGGTGCATGTGCACAACTTCAAGGACGTGGCCACTGCGGCCCTGGCCCGCACGCTGGCCCGCAACCGCCGCGCCGCCATAGTGGTTACGCGCCACCTTGCGCGCCCCGGCAAGACCGATGCGCTGCACTCGATGCTCTACCGCGCCGCCGACGCAGTGGTGTTCGTGTCGCAGTTTGCCCTCAACGCCTTCATGGCAGCTTCGCCGAGGGTCGACGGCGGCAAGCTCACCGTGATCCACAACAGCATATTGCCGCCCACCGCGCCTTCGCAGCCTGTGCCCGACTTGCGCGCGCAGCTGCGCCTGAGCCCGGGCCAGCGGCTGATGATGTTTCACGGCCGCCTGTCGCCTGAAAAAGGCGTTGAGGTGCTTGTCGACGCCCTTGCCTCAATCGGCGCTGGCAATTGGCACTTGGCTGTGGCTGGCACTGGCAGCGAACACTACGAGGCCGCTCTGCGCGCCATGGTGGCGCAGAGCGGCCTCTCGGATAGTGTTACGTTTTTGGGATTCAGAAGCGACGTGATGCCGCTCATTGCCCAGTGCGACTTTGGCGTGCTGCCATCGGTGTGCCCCGAGGCGTTCGGTCTGGCCAACCTTGAATACATGATGTGCGGCAAGCCTCACATAGCCACCAGCAGCGGGGCGCAGCCCGAGTTTGTGCGCGATGGCGTCGACGGCCTCGTGGTGGAGCCTGGCAACGCCAAGGCCCTTGCCGCCGCTGTGTCGCGCCTGCTGTCGCGCCCCGAGCAGTGCCGCCAGATGGGTGCCGCCGCCGCGGCCCATTATGCCGACTGCCTCACTTACGACCGCTTCTATGCGGCCATGCTGGCCACCTATGGCCGCGCCCTTAGCGCAAGGCTATAGCCACCGCGTGCGCATGGCCGCGGCGGGCTTGTCGGTGCGCCAGTTGTAGGTGAGGTCGTCCACTGTGATGTGCCTGGCCTTTGCAGCGTCGGTCTGCGCGTGGCTGCGTGCGGCGTTTATGAACTGGCGCAGCACGTCGCACTTCATAACCTTCATGTTGATGCCTTGGGCATTGTTGACGTCATTGATGTTGGCCGCCAAGAAATTCACCAGATTGGCAAAGGCCGCATAGCGTTTGCTCTGCGGCTTCAGCTCAATGCTTTCCTCGCCAGTGCTGATGTTATACGTTTCCTCATACCAGTCATCGATTGGGATGAACGCCAAGGCATAGTAGGCATCGCATTGCATCTTCTTGCTGCTGCTCAGCTTGCACTCGTTGAGGAATTTTATGGCCTGCGCTGCATAGTCGACTTCGCCCTCTCGCGCGCTGTCGCCCATGTGCTTGGTGTAGTGGGTCAGATACCAGCAGTCGCCATACACCGATGCCTGATAGCAGGCCACGGCCAGGCTGTAGGCGTGGCTGTTCTTCTCGTCTGCGCTGCCGGCCGCTTTGTAGGCCTTAATTGTCTGCTCCATGTATTGGCAGAATTGCAGCTTCTGGTTAGAGGTGATGCGGGCGCGGGTGTCCACCGGGCCGTCGTCGCTCCAGTCGCGCACTGTCACCCTCTCATACCACGCCGGGGTGGTGAAGTTGCGCTTTGAGGCGTAGAGCGCGATGTTTTGCCCCGACAAGAAGTTGAGCGACACTTGCTTGAGCCACGGCTCCGCCTCGGTGAACCGGCCCTCGGCAATGAGCTTGGTGCCAATCACGTCGCAGAAGTAGTCGTTCGACCGGTACACGTGGCTCTGCTCGTAGGCGTGAAGGCGGTCGATGGGCTGGCGGGTGATGTAGCGGTAATACTTTATAAGCGTGTTGGCGCCCTGGCGCAGCACGTAGTCGCCTTCATCATAGTTGTTGTCGGCGTCTGTGCCTCCGTAGTATTGTGTCATGGCCTCCATTGCCATTGCTTCGCTGCCCATATTTGCCTTGATGAGCATCGGCGACAGGCCGCCATTCAGCACTTGGTCGCGCACGTCGGTGTAGTGGTTGCGCTTGCGCATGAGGTCGGGGCTGTATGCCGCTTCTTCCTTTATTTTGGCGTCGAGCCACTCAAGCTCGCCGGCCACATAGTCGCGGTATCCGGTGGTGAGCTTGCTGCCGGCGGTGGAGATCATCAGCTTCAGTGCGCGCGCGTTGTCGTGCATGCGCTGCGTGCCTTCCATTGCCATGGCCTTGTCGATGTGCGCTGCGGCAGCCTGGTAGTCGCCCAGCAGGTATTCGATCCACGCGGCGGCCGAGGCCCACATGGCCGGTGTCTTGCTCTCGCCGCGGCTCACCACGCCGTTGGCCATGGTTATGAACCGCCGCGCCTCCAGGGCCAGGGCCTTGGCCTCCTTGCGGCTCATGCCGTCGCCATATTCGTCGTCCTCGCTTTCGGGCTTGGCCAGCGCGTCGGAAGCGTCCTGCACGCGGTTGGCAAAGCTCTGAATAAGGAATTGCAGCAGCGGCGCGTTGTGATCGGCGCGGTAGATATACTGGATGCCCGCCAGATTCTGGTAGTTGTCCATCACGGCGCGCACGCTGGCATAGTCGCCCTGCTCCATATATATGTTGCAGGCCTGCAGCGTGCGGCCCGAGCGCAGCAGCGCGTTGGCATAGATGTTGCGCATGGCCTCGCGCCACATGCCGGCGGGCATCTTCTGCCCCACGGTGGTCCAGTAGGTGATGTTGCGCTGGCTGGCGCCAAGCAGCATGTTGCAGCGCATCACCAGCAGCGCGTATTGCTGGCGCAGCCGCTTGCCCTTGTAGGCTGCGGCGGCTGCGCGCACCTGCGTCAGCTTGCGTGTGCGTGCTGCCTGGCTCGTCTTGTTGTAGTTCCACGACTCCTGCGTCACCTCGCGGCTCACGTCAAGGTATTTGTTGAGCCACGATGTGTAGGTGAGCATCTCCTGGTCGCCCAGGCTGCGGGCCTGCATCCTCACGGTGTCGCCGTAGGCGGCATATCCATAGGGGTCGGCCTCCTTCCGGCCCATGTAGTCGGCCCAGTAGCGCGCAATCTGCCCGTAGTAGGCCGGCCGCTGGAACTCATATATTCCCGTGGGCTGCGACGAGAATTGCTCGTAGGGGATGATGCTGTACATGTAGTAGCTGCTTGGCCCATCCCAAATGCAGGCGTGTGCGGCCACCCACATCACGGCCAGCAGGCTAATTGCTAAAAATCTCTTCATAGTCTTTAGTGTTGAAGTGTTTGTATGATGGTGAACTTATGTCGTAGATGATGATTTCACCGTTGACGCTGGCATCTTCGCGGCCCACGGCGCGCTTCACGGCCATGACGTCGGCCAGTGTGGGCTGGCGCACGGCAATGCTGTCGGTGGGCAGAATGGGATACTCGTCCTTGCGGTGCACTATGCCCACAAACTCACCTTCGCGAAACAGCACGTCGAGCCTGAAGGTGGGGTAGGCCGCCGACAGCGGCAGCTTGTAGTCGTCCAGCCGCTTCAGGTAGGGGCGCACATCGGCAATGTCGAGTATTGGCTTGCGGCACTTGAGGCTGCGCACGTCGCCCGTGTTATACAGCATCAGCACTCCGCGGTCGGCCGGCGGCGGGGTTTGCGACAACTGGTGCAGCCTTATGGTCACCGACGTGCCCATGCGCCGCTTGCGGGCCTCGCTGCGCACAGCTCGCATAAAGGCGAAAAAAGCCTGCTGCGTCGAGGCCGTCCAGTCGCAGTCGATTTGCATTTCGGCCACGTTGCCAATGCCGTTCTGCTCGCTTATTTGCGCCACGCGCCTCACCACCTTGCCGGCCAGGTCGGCCACGTCGCCGCCCAGGCAGTTGGGCATGACGAACACGGTGGGCACCACCTCCACTCCGCGCGGCGGCTGCTGCGCAAAGCGCACGGTGGCGTTGGGCTGCGGCCCGCCGTCATTGTCAACCACGTCGAAGTAGCGCACATACAGCCGCTTCACCCCGTGGCGGCTCATGAATTGCCGCTGCCCGTCGTCGAGCCTGAACGTGGTGCTCCAGTAGTAGGCCGAGTGCATGCCGGGCCCGCCGGTCCTGTCGCTGCATGCCAGCAGGCCGGCAATCATGGCTGTGAGGGCTATGATGATGGTGGTGATGGCTGTCTTTTTCATCTCAATGATGTGTTGGTTTGCCCAAAATTACGCTAAAAATCGCAAACCTGCGGCCCGTTGTGCCGCCTTTTTGTAGTGGAAATGCAAAAAAGCAGCCCCGGCCAATTGGCCGGGGCTGCTGAGCCAATCCGCCGCAGCGGATTTGTTATCTTAGCTATGCGCCGATTTATTTCTCAGTGATGATGTTGCAAATCGACACGCGGTTCCAGTCAGGCTCGCTGAACATGCTGCCCACGCCCTGACCCTCGGCCTGGATGCGGCTCGAAGAAATCTTGTAGTTCTTCACAAGCAGGTCCTTAACGGCGTTGGCGCGTGCAAGAGCCAGGCGCTCGTTGATTTCCTTGCTGCCTTCGGGTGAAGCGTAGCCCTTGATGGTCACCTTGGCACCCTTGTGGTTCTTGAGGAATGTGGCCACACGCTCAACGTTGGGCATCTGGGCGCGAGAAACCACCGACTTGCCCTGGTCGAAGAACACGTTGGTCTCAAGGCTCTCACCGTTCTTCTCCACGGTCACCACCTTGTTCTTGAGCTGCTTGCAGGCGTCGAGGTCGCGCTGCAGCTGTGCCTCGCGGGCCTTAGCTGCGTCGAGGTCGGCCTGGCTCTGGCTCAGCTGGCCGCGCAGGTCGTTAACCTTGGCGTTCACAGCATCGAGGTCGCGCTGAGTGTACTGCTTGGGGCAGATGGTCATGTAGTGAGTGCCGTTGCTGTTGCCAAAGTGGTAGGTGAGGCCTGCCTCGAGCTCAACGGCTGCCTGGTTGGCGTTGAATGCAGTGGTGCCTTGCGAGTAGCCCTTGCCCATGTTCCATACCACGGCAGGCTTCAGAGCCACTGTCCATGCCTTGCTCTCGCCCAGGTTGAAGTTGATGTTCAGGCCAGCCTTGGTGTACCAAGAGTTCTGGTCTTTGCGCTCATACTTCTGGCCGTCGATCACGTATTCGCCGGTCTTGTAGCCGTGCCACCAGCCTGCGCCAAGCACTGCCTCTACCTCCAGAGCGCGGGGTGCGCCCTTGTAGCCGCAGAACCAGTTGCTGAAGTTGATGGTGTTGAACAGG
>CALBLR010000372.1 GCA_937896015.1 uncultured Prevotellaceae bacterium
GAGGCCAAGAGGCAGCAGGAGGCCGATCGCAAACTCAAGCAAAAGCAGCTTGAGCAGGAACGCAAGCAGCGCGTTGAGGCCCGCAAGCAGCGCGCCAAGGAGCGCGAGCAGCTCAAAAAGGAGCAGCAGAAGCGCAAGGCTCAGGAGGCCAAGGAGCGCCAGGAGGCCTACAAGCAGAAGCAAAAGGAGCGACAGCAGCAGGCCAAGCAGCGCGCCGACGAGCGCAAGCAGCAACAGCGGTCGGCACGCCAGCGCAGCAAGTGACGTTAATTTGTAATGAAAAGAAAGGAGACAATGCTATATGAGCAAGGAAACCATACTTTGGGCCGACGATGAAATCGACCTGTTGAAGCCACACATTCTGTTTTTGAAGAGCAAGGGCTATGACGTGGCCACAGTCACCAATGGCCGCGACGCCCTCGACATGCTCCAAAGCCAAAACTTCAGCCTCATAATTCTTGACGAGAACATGCCCGGCATCAGCGGTCTTGAGGCCTTGCAGCAAATCAAAATCTCGCAGCCCAACGTGCCGGTGATAATGATCACCAAGAGCGAGGAGGAAAACATAATGAATCAGGCCATAGGCAGTGAAATAGCCGACTACCTCATCAAGCCCGTCAACCCGATGCAGATATTGCTGTCGATAAAGAAGAACCTGCACAGCGACACCCTGGTGGCGCAGCAGGCCGCGGGCGGCTACCAGCAGCAGTTTATGGACATCAGCCAGCGCATCAATTCGGCTTCTGCCATCGACGACTGGTATGACATCTACTCCACGCTTGTGCGGTGGGAAATCACGCTGTCGAAGACGGGCACCAACATGGACGAAATGCTGCGGATGCAAAAGAATGAGGCCAACAGCGCCTTCGGCAAGTTTGTGAAGCGCAACTATGAGGACTGGATAACGGGAGCGTCGGACCGTCCGCTCATGAGCCACGAAATATTCAAAACCCAGATATTCCCGCGCCTCGACAATGGCGAGAAGGTGTGCTTTGTGGTGATCGACAATTTCCGTCTCGACCAGTGGCGCACCATAAGCGCGCTGCTGGGCGAATACTTCAACGTGGAGAGCGAGCAGCTCTACACCACCATTCTGCCCACCGCCACGCAGTATGCCCGCAACGCCATCTTCTCGGGCCTGATGCCCATCGACATCGAGCGCATGTTTCCCGACCTGTGGGTCGACGAGGACGAGGACGAGGGCAAAAACCTCAACGAAGCTCCGCTAATCCAGACCATCATGGACCGCTACCGCAAGCGCTACCGCTTTTCATACAACAAGCTCAACGACTCGGCGGCTGGCGAGAAGCTGATACAGAATTTTTCGGTGCTCGACAACTATGACCTCAACGTGCTGGTGTTCAATTTCGTCGACATTCTGTCGCACGCCCGCACCGAGTCGAAGATGATACGCGAGCTGGCCTACACCGACAGCGCCTACCGCTCGCTCACCGAGTCGTGGTTTAAAAACTCGTATGCCTTCGAGATATTCAAGCAAATAGCCCAGCGCGGGTGGAAGGTGGTGCTCACCACCGACCACGGCACCATAAAGGTGGACAGCCCCATCAAGGTGATAGGCGACAAGAACACCAACACCAACCTGCGCTACAAGGTGGGCAAGAACCTAAACTACAACCCCAAGCAGGTGTATGAAA
>CALBLR010000373.1 GCA_937896015.1 uncultured Prevotellaceae bacterium
TGGCTTCGGCCTTGCCGTCGGTGCCGCCGCTAATCGAGAATGTCCACGTCGACGGGTCGAGATTGGGATCGATGGGCATGACGTGCTTGGTGGGTTTCTCCACCATCACCTTCATGGCGCACTTGAAGTCGCCCAGTGTGCCGGTCACGTTGGCAGTGCCGTTGGCCACGCCCTTGAGTATGCCGTTGTTGGCACCGATGGTCACCACGCCCTCGTCGTCGCTGCTCCATGTGAGGGCGGCGGGGTCGATGGGCAGGGTCTTCTCGTTGAAGGTGTTCTGTACCTCCACGGCATAGCGGCGGTAGCCGTCGTTAATCACCGAGTCGTTGCGCAGATTCAGGTTGGCCGTTGAGCCGCCCACGGTCACGGGCAGTGTGGCTGTTGAGCCGCCATAGGTGGCTGTGAGCAGGCCGTAGCCTTCGCCGTCGGCCACAAACGCGCCGTCGGTCCTGACGTGGCCAATGCTTTCGGGGCAGCTAAGCGTCACACCCTTGAGATCGGTGTCGACGAGTATGCCATACTGGTTGTAGCCATAGAACTGAGGAGTGTAGATGCCATATTTCGGAGTCTCGAGCTTCCAGTCGACAAACTTCACTGTGGCCACTGTGTTGTCGTCGGGGGCTGTGCAGGTGGCGAAGAATGCGTTGCCGTCGGCACGTTCATTGCCGTCGCTGGGCTTGTTGCGCACGCCCAGAGCACTGGTGTAGAGGCACGACGAGCCTCCGCCGTCCACATTCATGGCATCGGTGGCGCCGGCATACTTCATGATGGCGCCCAGCACCGAGGTGCGCACGCCGGCCGAGATTGCGCTGCGGCCGTCCACCACCATAAAGTACACCTTGTTGCCGCCGTCGCCATAGCCTATGGCGCTGCGCGGATGCAGTGCGCTGGCGTCGCCGCGGTCGGCCTCGCTGTCGAGCACCTCACCGCCGCCCAGTATTTTCGGGTTGCCGCTCACCACCTCGGAGGGATCCACCTTAACGCCGTTGGCGGTCCAGGTGGGGCTCACGGTGATGGTGTCGCCCTGCTTCAGGGTGGCAATGAAGTCGCTGGCGGTGCCCTTGCCGTGCAGCACGTAGTGGCCGGCCTCGATGGTCATGTCGCCTGCGTTGCTCGGGGCGGCGGTCACCACCATTTTGCATGCGCCTGCCGTCTTAAACGTCTGCCCGTCGGCCAGCACGGCCGCCACCTCATAGTCGTTGTCCTTAATGTTGGTGCTGCCGTAATACAGGTCGTTGAATATGGTGATTTTGTTGTTGTTCTCAGGAGCGTTGATGCCGCCAAGGGTGGCCGAGGTGCCGTCGGCCTTTTTCACCTTGCCGCCGAATGTGAACGGGTCGACGTAGACCTTGCCCTGCTTGTCGACGATGAACTGCTTGTAGGTTGATGCGCCGTTGCGCGCGCGGAACACCACGTCTTTCACCACGGTTGAGCCTACGGGCGAACCCACCATCGACACGCCGCGGCCCGTGGAGCCGCTGGTGGCGAAGAAGTCGGCGTTGATGCCGGCAAAGTAGCGCTCGCCGGGCTTGTCCTTGCGCTTGGCCATGCCCGAGATGGTCTCGTTGCCGGCAAGCTTGTCCTTGGCCACCACTCCGTGAAGTTTCACGTATGGGTTGGTCACGTCGACCGTGCAGTAGAACACCCGCAACTGGCTCGAGGCGCTGTGCAGCCACAGCGACGTCTGGGTGGTTCCAGGGCCTATGGTGGCGTGATACAGGGTGTCGACCTGATACTCAACGCCGCGCAGGTCAATCACGTTGCCGGCGCTGGCAGTGGCCACCGTTGCGGCAACAAGAAGTGAAGTGATTGTTTTCTTCATTACTTTTTGGTTTTGGTTAAGTTGTTAATAGCTGTTTTGCTTTGTTGAGGTAAAGTTACTGCTTTCTGCAGCCACTGCCAACTCTTGCATTAAAAAAATGTGTCTGCGCAGCGTCTGTGACTCCCCGGACGCGATTGGGATAATGGCATATAAAAAAGTAAATCCCGGACATCAACGTCCAGGATTGCTTGACTAATTAACCTTTAATACCATTAACATAAACCTTAACAATGAAAAAAACTTTGCCGTCGTCACGACGCCTCGGATTTCTATTAACCTTAAAAACTAATACCATGAAAACCGATACAAAGGTACGCCTATTATGTCGTTTTGCAAAACATTTGGCAATAATTACGAGCCTTGTTAACTTTAATTACGGGTTTGGCTCCATTTTGGCATAAAAATTAGCCGCCGGTGAACGTTTGTTAATACTTTCGCCGGCGGCTTTAATACTGATTGAATATGCTAGGTGGCGCGTCAGCGCACAAACTTGACTGCCTCGGTGGCGGTGCGCAGTACATACACTCCCGGAGCCAGACTGCTCAGATCGTGGCTGCTGTCGCCCTCGGGCAGGCTTACGGCCATCACCTGCGCGCCGCTCAGGGCGTAGATGCGCGCCAGTGTGGATTGTGCGGCGTTGCGCACGGCCAGTGTGCCGGCTGCTGAGCGCAGCAGCGTGAGGTTGTGCAGGTCGCGGCTCACGCTTTGCACGCCGCTGGCCTTGGGGTGGAGGTCTTCGGCGCCGATGATTTCGGTCGAGGTCTCGCCCAGCCAGCCGCACGACTGGTTGACGGCGCTATACACCTTCACAAAGTCGATGTAGTCGAGCTTCACGGTGCGGCCCTCGCTGTCGACGGCCCAGTCGATCTTCAGGCCGGGATCGGTGAGGTTGGGGCGGTTGTCCACATAACCCCCGGCATAGAAGCGCTGCACCCAGTAGCTGCCGTTGCCGCTCTGGTCAAAGGCGTTGCACGGCAGCTTTGCTCCTCTGAAGGTGAGTGTGGCCGAGTCGGCCAGCCATCCGGGCCAGTAGCTTTGGGTGTGATACTGGTTGCGCCACATGTATCCCTTCACGCTGTCGGGGTTCATGCTGTCGTTGCTGGTCCAGCGGATGTAGGTGGTGTCGGGAAACATAATGGGGTTCTCCTTGCTGGGGGTGGGCACCTTGTCGGCTGCGGGCTGATAGTAGGTGATCTCGTAGTCGTGCTGGGTGCGCGGGTTGTTGTATTCGCTGCCTGCCAGCTCATACCACGGATCGTCGGGAATGCCGTTGTGGTTCAGGTCCTGGCTCACCATCACTATGCCCGGCTCGCTGCTGCCGCCCTGCGTTGACGACTCTTCGGCCTGGAAGGCGTTGCCGTCGATCTTAAGGTCGTAGGCTCCTGGCACGTTTATCACCGGGTGGTCGAAGCCAAACACTATGTAGCCGCCGTATCCGCCGAGCGTCACCAGCTGGCGCGGGTTGTAGACCATGGAGTCTTCCTCATCGTCGTAATACTTCACAAGGCGCGCCTCCACCTTCTCGATGATTTTCTCCTTGGTGTTGCCCTCCACATATTTGGGCATCACGTTGACAAACTGCCCGGGGGCTGGCTGGAAGTCATAAACCTTGGCCATGTATGGGCTGTTGTCGGCATACGCCATTCCGGCTGCGGCCAGCAGCAGCGCTGTGGCGGGTAAAAAAAGTTTGTTCATATGCTATAATTGTTGCTTTTGTTGTGTCGTTAGTGCTCGTTCTCGTTGCGGCCCAGAAACACGAAGTGGGCCGGGATGTCGCCCGTGCGCACGTTCCACTTCATCTGGCCGTCGGGCCCGAAGCAGTAGAGGCGGCCCGGGCTCACGTAGTCTTTGGCGTCGGTCACCATGATGTCTTTGGTTATAGGGTTCACGGCCACGCCATATGGCTTCTCTATTTTGCCGTCTGTGCCGTCTTTTATGAAGCAGGTGTCCACCACCTGCATGGTGAGGGTGTTAATTATCTGGTATCGCGGTTTGGCGTTGCCGCCCGTCACATAGCTCCAGTCGCTGCTGTCCACATACAGCGAGTCGCCGTCCATCCAGCAGCTGCTGGCCCGGCAGTCCATGCGCTTCACTATGCGCCCCTTGCGGGTGTCGTAGGCATAGATGTCGCTGGGGTTGCTGTAGTAGTCGCCGCGCGAAGTCACCCACAGCACGCCGCGGCGGTCGGCCACCACGCCCAGCAGGTTGATGGCTATGGGTATCCGGGCCTCCTCCTTGAATGTGGCCAGGTCGATCACCGACAGCGTGTTTTCGTAGTTGGGCACCATGTATCCGCCCGAGTTGGCCACATATATCTTGCCTCCGGCTATGTCGAGCTGGTCGGGCTGGAAGCCCACCACGCATGTGTCCACCACCTCGAGCGTGGCTGTGTCCACCTTGGCCACATAGCCGCGCTGCTTGTAGTTGGGGTCAATCACCACGGGGCCGGCGTAGCTGGTCACGTAGGCGTAGCCGCCGTAGAACTTTATGAAGCGGCAGTTGGGAATGTTGATTTGCCCAATGCGGCGGCAGTTGTCGCGGTCCATCACCTCCACCTTGTTCGAGCAGTTAATCACGCAATACAGGCGGCTGCCGTATATGCCTGCGTCGTTGCCCACGTCGCCCATCTCCTTGGGCACAGTGGGATTGGCGTTGGCATAGATGTTGCGCGTGTAGCGCCCCGTGGCGTAGTCGTAGTAGTCGAGCGTCGACTTGTTGCTGCCCATGTTGCCCTCGTTCAGCAGGTAGAAGCCGCTCACGCTGGTGTATTCGGGCTGGCTCACGGGCACCGTCTCGGGGATGAACACCACGTCGTCGTCGCGGCATGCCGTGAGCGTGGCAAGCAGGGCGGCCGCCACGGCCACCGCCCACCTTGCGAGGCGCCTGTTGTGAATTATGCTCTGCTTCATTATATATCAAATTTTAGAATCACTTTGTAGTTGCGCCCCGGCATGGGGTAGTTGAGAATCACGTCGTAGTATTGGTTGAAGAGGTTGTTAACCTCCAGTGTCAGCTTGAGCCACGTCTTGCCCAGTGCAAAGCGGTAGCTGGCCGAGACGTCGTGGGTGTACCACGGCTGCTCGTGGTTGGCCGTAATATTGGCGCTGGTGTGGTAGCGCTCGCCCACGTAGATGAAGCTGTAGTTGGCCTCAAGGTTCAGCCACTGGCCGTGCACCACGGCCGAGCCGCTGTGCCATGGTATGTAGGCAATCTGTCCCTTGTAGGTGCCGCCGTCGCCGCCGTCGGCCGGGTTGCTGTAGTCCTGCGCGCGCTGGTAGGTGTAGTTGAGGTTGAGGTCGAGGTTCACGTGCTGCGGCAGCCTTAAGCCGCAGCGTGCCGTCAGGTCGATGCCGCGAATCTTCACCTTGCCTATGTTCATCATCATCCAGCGGTACTGGCCTGTGCCCTTTGGTACGGCTATGATTTTGTCGGTCACATAGTTGTAGTATGCGTCGGCCGTCAGCTTTATGCCGCTCACCAGCCCCTCCTCGCGGTAGCGCTGGTACTGAATGCCCACGTTGTATTGCGTGGCATACTCGGGCCGCAGGTTGGCGTTGCCAATGTCGGTGTAGTAGAGGTCGTTGAACGTGGGCATGCGGAATATGCGCTTGTAGAAGGCCCGCACGTTGAAGTCGTATCGCGCCATGGGCTGCCAGCTGATGAATACGGCCGGAGTGAGCCTGCTGGTGCTGTGGCGGTTGTGGCTGGCCACCACGCCGTCGCCCGAACGCACGGTGTAGAGGTCGCGCACAAAGGTGTGCAGCAGGCTGGCCTGCGCCTTCAGGCGGTGCCAGGTGTAGGCCGTGGCCAGGGCCGTGAGCGCTGTGTGGCGGGTGGGGTAGTCGAAGTTCACCAGTGTGGAGTTAAGGTAGTTCCACTGGTAGTCGGTCGACAGGTCCACATCCCAGTCGCGTGCCAGGGTCAGCTTCTGCGCCACCGAGGCATATATTTCGTCTTGCCAAAAGCGGTTGTTGATGTACATGAGCGTGGTGTCGGGATTGAGGTAGCGCATGTAGTCGCGCGCATACTTGGCGCTGGCCAGCAGCTCGTAGCGCTCACCCATCTTCTTCTGGAATGCTCCCTGGGCAAAGAAGTTGCGGTCCCACTGCCGCTGCGCCGTCTTCCACACGTTGTTCACAATCGCTCCCGGAATGCCCTTCTCGCTGTCGTAGTAGTAGAACTTGGCGTTCCAGCGGCCCTCGTCAAGCGTGCCAAACAGGCCTCCCTCCACGCGCCACGACTGTATGTCGCCGTTGTGGCGCGTGGCAGTGGTGTCCCACGCCAGGGTGCCGTCGCTGAATCGCTTGCGGTAGCGGAAACGGTAGCGCCCCGTGGCGTAGGTGTATTCGGCATTGAGCGCCATGCTCACTCGCCGGCTCAGCTTCTGCTCCCAGCGCACGCTGGGGTTGGCCAGGCCAAACGAGCCGGTGCGGAAGGTGACGTTGAGGTTTGTGCGCCGCCCGGCGGTGAACGCCGGCCGCCGCGTGCGCAGATATATGCTGCCTGCCGACCCGAAGTCGCGCGCCGGCTGGAATATCTCGCTCTTCTGGCCGTTGTATAGCGAAATCTCCTCAATGTTGTCGAGCGAAAATTTGCCCAGGTCAATCTGGCCGTTTTGAGCATTGCCAAGCTGTATGCCGTCGTAGAACACACCCATGTGGTTGGTGCCCATCGAGCGTATGTCCACCGTCTTGATGCCGCCCACTCCGCCGTAGTCCTTGATTTGCACACCGCTGAAGTAGCGTATGGCGTCGGCCACCGAGTGGCTGTTGAGCGACTCCAGCTGGGCGCCCTTGAGCGTCTGCGCCGGAATCACCTCCTCGTAGGGGCGCACGCCGTACACCGTCACCTCGCGCAGGTGTTGCACCGAGTCGAGCCGGCTTGCCTCATTGGCCTTGGCCGGTGTCTGAGCCGCCCCAGCTGTCGTGAGCAGTGCGGTGATTGCTGATAATAGTATGTGGAGTGGAGTGTGCATGCCTGTAAAATGTCAATTTTGCGTTGCCGTGGCAGAGGGGCGTTGTTGTCCTCCCTCTGCACGGCCCAAAATGTTAAAGTCAGTTGGCAAAAAATCGATGGCGTGCACAGAAATGGCGCAGCAGCCGGCGCGGCCCGCCGCGGCCAGCGCATTGTGGCACACAATGCTGGCGTAGAGATCTGTCTTGTTAGCGCGCAGGGCCATAGTCGCGTAAGCCATCCATGCGTCATCTTTTTTTGCAGCGGCGGTGGCAGGTATTCTGACTCGTTCCCGTCCACAGGACAGCCTTCCCAAAGCACGCCTTTTGGCGCGGCTTCAGTGGCCGAGGCTCAACTCTCAGTCCAATGGCCTTAGCGCGTGGAACATACAGCAGCGGACCTGCACGTGACTCTCACACGTTTCCCTTTTCATCCGCCGGCTTGCCGGCGGACACCATCGTCGCCGCTGCAAAGTTACCACCTTTTGCCGCAACCTGCAACCCCCCAGCCCCCTAAATCCCCTCTCCATCGCAGCAAACTGCACCAAGTTGGAATTCTTCCTATGCGAAGTTCGACTAAACTCATTTGCAGAACTCGTTGACGGCGTTGATGACTTCCACTTCCTTTTTATTCTTTCCCTTATGTCCTTTTTCTTATTAGTCTTGCAGGATTTCCACCGACAATGCTATAAGGCTCGACATCTTTGGTGACAACTGAACCGGCTCCAATAATGCTTCCTTTCCCTATATGATGCCCGGGCGTTAATATTGTGCGGACGCCAAGCCAGCAATCATCATCTATTATAGTTTGATTTTGACGTCCTGTCGTGCCTTGAAAACACATGGGCTTATTGACGCTACTAAACACATGACCATTGGCAACAATGTATACCTTTGGGGCCATCATTACGTATTTACCAATGATGATATTATTCGGAATGACACAGTTCTCACCAATGCCACTGTAGTCTCCTATTTCAACATTTCTTCCATTGCCAAAATAAGCATGACGGTTTATCGTGGAAACCTTACCGCAATACTTAAAGATTCTGCGGCAACAGAAGATCCGTATCTCATTCCATAATTGCCCCCACCACATTTCGAATAGGAATTTGGTAAATGTTGGGCAAATCCATAATAAATCACAAGAAATAACAGTCTCGTTTTTCTTAATTGACGATATAGTCCTAAATAAATTGCAA
>CALBLR010000374.1 GCA_937896015.1 uncultured Prevotellaceae bacterium
CCTCCATATAGCCGGCCTCCTTGAGCGCGCCGTGAATGAAGCCGTATTTGGCGTCCATCACGGCCGTTTCGCTGTCTTCCTGCGTCTCGTCCTTGATTTCGGCCGCAGCCCGGTCGCGGGTAGACAGAATCTGCTCGCCGTCCGACAGGGTGCGCACCAGCTTCTCGGTCTCGCTGTCGTTTTCCAGCAGTTTTATCGACAGGTAGCGGGTGGAATAGCGCGAGCGCAGCTCCTTGTGGTTTTTGAGCATTGGCTGCAGCATGGCTATGCCGTGCTCCAAAGGCTCACCCATGTTGATGTGCAGGTGGCGGAACACATTTTTGCGCGGCATGTCGTCTTGCGTGGCAAAGTCCTCCTCATGGTCGCCCATGGGCGCGCTGTAGTCCTTGTGCCACTCGCGTATGTCGCGTGCCACCTCGGGATTGATTCGGCCGTCGGCATCGATGAAGTCGACGCCCTCATACATGTTGATCACGATGTGGAAGAGCAAGTCGAGCCCCATACCGGTCTTAAACGAAGTGGGCACCATGGGCACGCCCAGCAGCTGCGACAGACGGTCGCGGTCGAGCTGGTCGCCGCGCTGCTCAAACTCGTCGTACATGTTTAGGGCGCACACCATGCGCAGGTGCATGTCGATGAGTTGAGTGGTGAGATACAGGTTGCGTTCAAGATTGCTCGAGTCTATCACGTTGATAATCACATCGGGGGTCTTGTCCACAATCTGGCGGCGCACATACAGCTCCTCAGGGCTGTAGGCGCTCAGCGAATATGTGCCGGGCAGGTCCACGATGTTGAACTCATAGCCCTCGAATGTGGCGTGGCCCTCCTTTGCGTCGACGGTCACACCCGAGTAGTTGCCCACACGCTCGTGTGCCCCGGAGGCGAAGTTGAACAGCGGATTACCCACAAGGGCCACATTTATGGTGCGGCGCTTCTTCATGGCCGCGTCGCGCAACTGCTGCTCGGTGATTTCGGGCTCGTCGCTGGCAGTGAGCAACTTTGGTGAAGTCACGTCGATGCTGGCCTTCTCGAGCTGCTTGGCCTCTTCAATCGAGATTATCTCTATCATATCGGCCTCGTCGTGCCTCAGCGACACCTCATAGCCCATCAGCTTGTATTTCACGGGGTCCTTCAAAGGGGCGTTGAGCAGCACCTCAACCGTTTTTCCTTTTATGAAACCCATCTCCACAATGCGCTTGCGGAATCCGCCGTGCCCGAGGACTTTGACGATTACGCCTTTTTCTCCTGTCTTTAATTCCGATAGTTTCATTTTATGTGCGAATTACTTTTTCTGTTGCAAAATTAATAAATCTTTGGTGCAACACAGTTGCATTGCGGCCATAATCGCTAATTTTGCATTCACTATGATTCAGACAGCCACAATCGGTAGCAGCCGCAACGCGCTGTATGCGCCAGTCAGGCGGCTGTATGAAAGCAGTTTCCCACTACACGAGCAGCGCACACCCGAGCAGCAAGACGCGGCTTTTGCCAGCCGCGACTACCGCCGTCTGTGCCGCACTGTGATGCGCATGCCGTAGTACTCTGCCTGCCGCTTGCTCATTAGTGGCAAACTCACTATCTTTGTATGTATGCAAAACTGTGCAGAACATAAAGCACTGCAAATCGACGTAGGCTCGCTGCTGCGGCAGCGGCTGCCGCGCTTGTATGGCTGGCTGCCGCGCGTGGCCGTGCGGTGGGTTGAGCGCACCATTCACCAGGACGAGCTCAACGAGCTGCTGCTGGCGCAGGTGGCCGCCGCCGATGCGGCCCTGAGCCACATGGGCATAAAGCTTAATGTGAGCGGCCTCGAGCACCTGCCCCAAGGCAGGCGGCTGGCACTGGTCAGCAACCACCCGCTGGGCGGCCTCGACGGCCTTGCGCTGATTTCAATCATGGGCCACTACTTTGGCCCCGACAGCATACGGTTTATGGTCAACGACCTGCTGATGGCCGTGGAGCCGCTGCGGTGCCTGTTTCTGCCCGTCAACAAGTATGGCCGCCAGTCGCGCACGGGCGCCGGCATGATTGAGAACGAATGGGCTGGCGGGCGGCAGATGCTCACATTCCCTGCCGGGCTGTGCTCGCGCATGAGGCCAGACGGATCGATTCACGACCTGCCATGGCGAAAGTCATTTGTGACGCATGCGGTGGCCAGCCACCGCGATGTGGTGCCCATCTACTTCAACGCCCGCAACTCCGGTTTTTTCTACCGTCTGGCGAAATTCAGAGAGAGAATAGGGCTGAAATTCAACGTGGAAATGATATATTTGCCCAGCGAAATGCTGAAGTTGCGCGGTGCCACGCTAAACATAAGCATTGGCAAGCCTGTGGCGTGGAGCAGCCTCGATGCCGCCCATCCGGCCCAGGAGGCGCAGCGGCTGTGCGACATGGCATATGCGCTGGGCACTACAATTTAAGGAACAGAACGACTATACTATCAAGCAATGGAACAAATCATCGACCCCATCGACCCGAGGCTCATCGAGCAGGAACTGACCCCCGAGCGGTTTCTGCGGCACACCAACAAAGCCGACAACGAGATTTATGTGACCGACGCCCACAGCGCCCCCAACACCATGCGCGAGATAGGGCGGCTGCGCGAAATCGCGTTCCGCTCATCGGGCGGCGGCACGGGCAAGAGCTGCGACATCGATGAGTTCGACCTGATGGAGCCGCCATGCAGGCAGCTGTTTGTGTGGAACCCTGCCAAGCGCGAAATCATAGGAGCCTACCGCTACATTTTGGGCAGCGACGTGAAGGTTGACCCCGCTACACTCTCACCGCGCATTGCCACAGGCCACATGTTCAGATTCTCCAAGCGGTTCATCACCGAGTGCCTGCCCGTGACCATCGAGCTCGGACGCTCGTTTGTGAGGCCTGAGTACCAGTCTTCGCAGGCCGGAGCCAAGGGGCTGTTTGCGCTCGACAACCTGTGGGACGGGCTGGGCGCGCTCACCGTGGTGCATCCGCAAGTGCAATACCTGTTTGGCAAGATGACCATGTATCCCAGCTATCCGCGCGAGTGCCGCAACCTGCTGCTGCTGTTCCTGCGGATGCACTTTCCCGACCCCGACCGCCTGGTGGTGCCCATCGAGCCACTCGACACCAGCGGCAACGAGGCCGAATTCAGCCACTTCTTCACAGGCACCGACTTTGCCGAAGACTACCGCCGGCTAAAGCACTTTATTCGCGACCACGGCTACAACATTCCGCCGCTGGTGAACAGCTACATGAGCCTGTCGCCGCGCATGCACGTGTTTGGCACGGCCGTGAACCACGAGTTCGGCGAGGTGGAGGAAACGGGCATCTTCATAAAGATAAACGAGATTGCCGAGCAAAAGAAAAGCCGGCACATCGACACCTACCATTCCGACCGACAGCCGTGAGTGCGGCCTGCCACAAAAGCAATCACAAAATGAAAAACATTGATATGATGGGAAAAATAGCACTGCTCACAATGGCATTGTGCCTGCTGTGTGCCCGGCAGGCCGTGGCGCAGCAGCCTGCCGGCGAAATCTACTACCAAAC
>CALBLR010000375.1 GCA_937896015.1 uncultured Prevotellaceae bacterium
GTTGTCTCTATTGTCGTTTTTTCTCAAGAATTGCGCGCTCGGGGGCATCCCTTTTGAGGTGGATGTGGGGCGGCTGTGTATTAAAAAAAGAGAAAAAGGCGGTACGGCGGCGGCCGACATAGCCGTGGTTTGGAAAAAAATGGATAACTTTACCAAGAATTTACCAACACAGCCAATGAGTTCAAAATACACATACGACGAATCGGAAATCATAGAGCAGCTGCACAGCCAGAGCACCTGCCGCGCGGCGTTTGGCCGCGTGATAGAGCACTACTCGCAGCCGCTATACTGGCAAATTCGCCGCATGGTGATAGACCACGACGACGCCAACGACGTGCTGCAAAACACGTTTATCAAGGCGTGGACCAACATCGACAACTTCCGCGGCGACGCCAAGTTGTCGACATGGCTCTACAAGATAGCCATCAACGAGTCGATAACGTTTATCAACAAGAAGAAGGCGGTGAACAAAGTGTCGATTGACGACGACGAGAGCACGCTGGCCAACAGCCTTGAGGCCGACCAGTGGTTTGACGGCGACAAGGCTCAAATCGAGCTGCAAAAGGCCATAGCCTCGCTGCCCGACAAGCAGCGGCTGGTGTTTAACATGCGCTACTACGACGAGATGAAGTATGACGACATGAGCGAAATACTGGGCACATCGGTGGGCGCGCTCAAGGCCAGCTATCACCACGCCATCAAAAAAATTGAGAGTTTTTTTGGCAGGGGCGATTAAACCTTCACCCGCCACTAAAGTCAAAAGTGCGAAATGAAAGAAGAAAACTCTGACATATTAAAGAAATTTGGGAAAGACCCGGGATTTAAGGTTCCGGAGCACTACTTCGACGATTTCAACAAGCGCATGGCCGAGAGCCTGCCCGAGGTGAAAATCACTCAGGTGGAAGCCAAGCCAACGATGTGGGTGCGCGTGCGCCCCTTCGTGTACATGGCGGCAATGTTTGCCGGCATCTGGTGCATGATGAAGGTATTTAACGGCCTCAACGGCGAAAGCACCCGCCAGCAGCAAGCCATTTCGGCCGGCGTGCAAAACGAGCGCAATGCCGACGAAGTGATGATGCATGGTGATGTGAGCGACTACGACATCACCACCTATGAGGACAGCGTGGCGGCCGGCGACAGCGCCAGCGAACCCGTGCGCTGATTTTCCACAAGCAGTGCGCATCCCCCCAAAAAAAGAGAATTGCCAACGCCTGCACGCCAAAGCAATGCGGCAGCGGGCAAGTGAATGAAACCAAGAAGGACAAGACTGACACAAGATGAGACTATCAAGACTTTGCACCGCAGCACTGGCTGCCGCAGCCTTGCTGGCACCGCTGGCACCAACGCTGAGCGCGCAGACGCAGCAGCGCAGCGGCTGGGCCACCAGAATGCTCGACTACAAGCACCGGCTGATTACCGACAAACTTGGCATGACCAAGGCCCAGGAGCAACGGTTCATGCCGCTGTATGAAGCTATGGAGCGCGAGATCTACAAGGTGAACAGCGATGCGCGCGCCCTTGCCCGAAAGGTGGAGGCCACAGCCAAGCCCACCGACGAGCAGTATGCCCAGGCAGCCGAAGCCCTGTCGAAGGCAAGGCTCATGGAGGGGCAGATAGAGGCCCGATATTTCGACAAGTTTGCGCAAATTCTCAGCAAAAAGCAGCTGTTTCTGCTAAAGCAGGCCGAACTGAGCTTTACGCGCAGCATGCTGTCGCGCGGCAAAAACGCGGTGAAGAAAAGCCGCTGACGCCACACCGCCAGCGCCACAACAGAACCACAGGAGAAAAAAAACGGACGCCCACACAGGGCAATTCCCCATTTCCAAACATAAATACACAAAAAAGTAGTCCCATAACATTTTTGCATGCAATAATCAAGAGTGTTATGGGATTATATTATATATATGCAATGCCTGCATGCTGACGCATGACAGGCCGCAAACAGAAGACAAACATAACACAGGCAACGCAACACAGTAATACTATGCAAAAGAAATCAGGAATCATAATAGCGGCGGCGCTGGCCTCGGCCATTGCACCGGCCGGCATGGAGGCCAAGGCACCCGACTTCAACTATCCGAAAACGGTGAGCGCCTCGGCCGAGGCCGACCTGCAAAGCGCGCTAAAGTCGAACGACGGCAAAAAGGCAGTCGACGCCATGGTGCGCTATTCAATAGCCCAAAGCATAATCTCATCGGACAACATAGCGGGCATCATGGGCCGCCTCGACTCGGTGAAGCGCCAAGAGCGGCGGCCCGAATACCGGTCGATGCTGTGCTACTTTGAGGCAAGAATGCTTAAAAGCTACGGCCAGATGCACGGTTCGCGAGCCAAGGGTGTGGAGGGTGCGCGCCCTGCCGACTACAGCGAGTGGAGCCGCGAGCAGCTGCTTGCGGCCGCCGACAGCCTGATTGAGGAGTCGGTGGCCAACGAGGCCGCCCTCAAAAGCCACCCGTTGGAGGAGTTTGGCTCGCTGATAGCCAACAACACCCCAGAAGCGCGCCTCTACTGCCCCACCCTGCTCGACTTCATGCTGATGCAGGGCATGGAGGCGGCCAGCAGCAAGCAGCTGGCAAGCAAACTTAAGCACCGGCTCATAGAAGCCAATGAGGCAGGCACGGCGCCAGGCATGACGGCTCGGCTGCTGGATGCCGACAACGAGAAGATCATGGAACTTTGGCGCAGCAACAAGGGATCTGAATTCAGCGCGCTGGCGCTGCTCCAATATAGCGGCATCGACGCCACCGCCATCTATCAGGCCTTGCAGGAATATGCCCGCAGTTTTCCCGATTCGCGCTACATCAACGGCATTAAAAACTGCATAACGCAACTCGAATCGAAGAAACTCTACGTAAGCTATGACAATGAGCTGGATCCAACCGAC
>CALBLR010000376.1 GCA_937896015.1 uncultured Prevotellaceae bacterium
GCTGGCGGAATGTGTTGAGTTTCGACACCATGAATTGCAGGAAGGGCTCGTCCCATATGGCCCACATGCCGTCGAAGTCCTTGTCGCCGCGGAAGTGCGGGTCGGCGTCAAACTCGGTGCGTCCGTAGTATTCCTTGAATCCCGTGCTGCGCGCAAAAGCCTGGAAGCCCATTGAGCCGTTTTGCGCACCGTGGAAGAATGCAGTGCGGTAGCCTTTGGCGTCGAGCACGCCGGCAAGGCCTGTGAGGTGGTTCATTGAGGCTGGTGTGAGGAAGAACGGCTCCACAAACATTGGTATGCTCGACAGCACCGACGGCATGGCGTCGATGCTCTTACGGCCGTTGGCAAAGCTGTAGCGGAATGTGGCGCTGTGGGCGGCCAGCGAGTCGGTGAATGGGGTGTAGCCGCGGTATCGGCCGCCCTCGAGCTGGCGGTTCATGCTGCCAATGTATTCCTTGCCAAAACTTTCAATTATTATCACCACCACATTTTTGCGGTTGAATTTGACTCCGGCTGCCGGCTGGTGCAGCGGGGTGTAGAGCGCCATGGCCTCACGCTCGCTGGCAAAGTAGTGCGGGTCGGTGTACACGTTTTTGCCAATGGTGCGCAGCACCGAGAATGGCGTGTTGAGCACCAGTGCAGCCTCGATGGGGCGGTCCACATACTGGTTGGCGTTGCTCACCGTCACGGGGCGCACCGCATGGGCAAAGCCGCCGCGCATGCCGCCCACGCACAGCACGGCCATCACCGCCAGGCTAACGCCGGTGGCTGCCGAGTAGCGCCACCACACCAGCCGGCGCCTGTCGAGGCGGCTGGTGGCCGACAGCGTCCACAGCATGGCAATGAGTGCTATGCCCGCCAGCCACAGATACCAGTGCGCCGCCAGTTCGCTGGCAATGATGCTGCCTATGTTGCTCTCGTGGCTGAACTCGCTGAACACGGTGCTGGTGGTGCGCCGCGAGGTGAACTGGAAATATACCGTGTCGGCAAGGTTCATGATCACGGCAAGGCCGTTGACCGCCACAAACACCCACTTGCACAGCCGCTGGTAGGCAGGCCGCTCCTTCAGGTGCAGCGGCAGCAGCATCAGCAGAATGTAGAGGGCGTTGGTGTACATGATGGCCGATGTGTCAAACACCAGGCCGCCGCGCAGCATCTCGGCCAGATGGCCACCGCTTAGGCCTTCGGCAAAGTAGCTGTAGTTCACGGCAAGGAATATGAGGCGCGTTGCGAAATAGGCCAAGTAGGCCAGTGCCAGGTTGATGGCCACGGCCACAGCCGGGGCCCACTCGCTGCGGCCAAGCAGTGTGAAGCGTTTATATATGTTCATTTTTTTCTTGATGTTTTGGCTGGAGTGAATAGTTATCTTGTGGGCAGCAGGCGGTTCTCATTCATGCGGCTCATGTATTGCTGTATTATGGCCTCGAGGCGCGTCTGCATCTGTCGCTGCAGCAGCGGGTGCTGCCCGGCCACATTGTGGCGCAGCATGGTGTCGTGCTTGAAGTCGTACATGGCTTTCACGCGCGAGCCGTCGAACTGAATCATGTAGTCGCCCTTTAGATACTGGTAGATGCCGTTGTTGTAGTTCACGGCCCACGTCTGCGCCGCGGGTGTGCCCAGCAGGTCGGTGCCGAAGGCCATGATGGGCTTGTCGTAGCCCAGCATGTGCATCAGCGTGGGGGTGATGTCGGTTTGCTGCGCTATTTTGGTGGTGTTCATTTCGGGCTTCAGGCTGCCGTCGGGTGTATAGAAAATGATGGGGATTGAATACAGCCCCAGGTCGGTCTTGTATTCGGGCCGCTGCGTCTGGTTGGTGTGGTCGGCCACAATCACGAATATGGTGTTGCGGTACCACGGCTCGTGGCTGGCGCGCTCAAAGAAGCGGCGCAGGGCATGGTCGGTGTAGCGGATGCACTTGTGTATTTCGAGCCCGCCCTCTTCGGGATATTGTGCGGCAAGTGCCTTGGGCACACGGTAGGGGTGGTGCGACGATGCGCTGAACACCGTGGTCACAAACGGCTGGTGGAATTTCTCCATCTCGTCGAGCGTGAACTGCAGGAAAGGCTCGTCCCAAATGGCCCACTTGCCGTCGAAGTCGTTCATGCCGCCGTATTTGGGCGAGCGGCAATACTCGTTGAGGCCAAAGTAATTCTTGTAGCCAATGGAGTGGGCGAATGCGCTGAAGCCCATGGATATGTTGTACCCGCCGTGGAAGAATGCGCTGTAGTAGCCCTTGTGGGCAAGCATCGACGCTATGCCCTGCACATCGTTGAGCGAGGCTGGCGTGAGGAAGAACGGCTCCACAAACATGGGAATTCCCGACAGTATCGACGGCATGGCGTCCATTGATATGCGTCCGTTGGCATAGCTGTAGCGGAATGTGAGCGAGTGCGGCACAAGCGAGTCGATAAACGGCGTGTAGCTTTTGTATGGCTGCGGGTTGAGGCTGCCTATGTATTCCTTGCCCAGGCTCTCAATGATGAGTATAACCACATTTTTGCGGCCCAGTGTGAGCGAGTCGGGGGCCGATGGTTTTATTATTGGCCGGTATTCGCGCTCCATGGCGGCGCGCGTCATGTAGTGTGGAGTGACAAATGCCTTCTTGCCGATGCTGCGAATCATGCTGAACGGGGTGTTGAGCACCACCGAGGCCTCAACGGGGCGGTTCACATACTGGTTGGCGTTGCTCACCGTGATGGGGCGCGTGCCGGCTGTGACGCTGCCGCGTATGCCCACTATGGCCAGCGGGGCCGCCACCACAAGAGCGCCCAGCTGCGACCCGTAGTAGGCCCAGCCGTGGCGGTAGACCTCGATGCGCGGCTTCACGTAGCACAGCCACATGACGGCCGTGAGGGCAATGAACACCAGCAGCAGATACCAGTGGTTGATGAGTTCGGTGAAGATGATGCCCGTGATGTTGCCCTCGTTGCCAAACTCGGTGAACACCGTCACCGTTGAGCGCCTGCCGGTGTACTGGAAATATACCGAGTCGGCAAGGCTCGAGGCCAGCGCCAATGCGTTGGTGGCCACAAACAGCCATTTCAGGCCCTTGTGGAAGCCGGGCCTCTCCTTCAGGTGCAGCGGCAGCAGCATCAGCACAAGGTATAGCGAGTTGACATAGAGCAGGCCCGATGTGTCGAACACCAGCGCACCTTGCAATTCGTTCCAAAACAG
>CALBLR010000377.1 GCA_937896015.1 uncultured Prevotellaceae bacterium
GGCCGGAAAGAAGAGCCCGTCGAAGCCTGTGAAGATTAATGTTATGATCATCACACTTGTATTGGGCTTGATAATACCTCTTGTCCTTTTGATTATCCTTAATAACTTGGATAACAAAGTCCATTCGCGCAAAGACCTCGACACGCTCACGATTCCGTTCCTTGGCGAGATACCGCTGTCGTACCACAGACGCCGAGGCTTACTCTCATTTCTCAATAAGCGCAAAGAGGTTCGCGAAATTGTGGTGCAGGAGAAGAGCGGCAATGAAATCAATGAGGCCTTCCGCGTGCTGCGCACCAACCTCGAGTTTGTGGCCGGCAAGGGCGATGGCTGCAAGACCATAATGTTCACGTCGGCCAATGTGGGCTCGGGTAAGACGTTCACCACCATGAACCTTGCCGTGAGCTTTGCCATCAAAGGCAAAAAGGTGATGGTCATCGACCTTGACTTGCGCAAGGCTTCGCTATCAACGTTTGTCAAGTCGCCGGCAAAGGGCTTTGCCGACTACTTGAGTGGCCACGTTGAGAAATTGAGCCAGATAGTGGTGAGCGGCACCATTCATCCAAACCTCGATGTGCTGCCCGTAGGCACCATTCCCCCCAATCCCACCGAGTTGCTGTTCAGCGAGCGGCTCGAGCAGACGGTGGCCGAGCTCAAGAAGCAGTACGACTACCTGTTTATCGACTGCCCGCCGCTCGAAATCGTGGCTGACGCATCGATTGTCAACAAACTGGCCGACATGACGGTGTATGTGATTCGCGCCGAACTCTTCGACAAGCGTCTGCTGCCCGATGTGGAGAAGTATTATCAGGAGAAACGATACAAAAACATCAATATCATTCTCAACGGCACCATCACCGAGTCGGGCGGCTACGGAGGATATCACCGCTATGGCTACAGCTACGGCTACCGATATGGTTATGGCGATAAGAAATAATTTTTTAGGCATATAGTTTTTTTGAAGATATAGGATTATGAAAGCATGTTTTATTGGCCTTGGATATATAGGCCTGCCCACAGCTATTATAGCCGCTAAGCACGGCGTTGACATACTTGGCGTTGACATCAATCCCCAAATCGTGGAAATGACCAACGCCGGCCAGTTGCACTTCATTGAGCCCGGCATGGAAGACATGCTGAAGGAAGTGGTGAAAAACGGCAAACTGCGTGCCGCCACCAAACCTGAGGTGTGCGACGCCTACTTTGTGGTGGTGCCCACTCCGTTTAAGGGCAATCACGAGCCCGATGTGAGCTATGTGGAGGCCGCCACGCGTTCGGCGCTGCCACTGCTCAAGGAAGGCGACTTGTTTGTGATTGAGTCTACTTCTCCCGTGGGTACCACCGAGGCCATGGCAGCCATCATCTATGCCGAGCGTCCCGAGCTAAAAGGCAAGCTGCACATAGCATACTGCCCCGAGCGCGTGCTGCCTGGCAACGTGATTTATGAACTGGTGCACAACGACCGCGTGATAGGCGGCATCGATGAGGCGTCGACCGACAAGGCTATGGAATTCTATGCCCATTTCGTCACCGGTAAGCTGCACCGCACCAATTCGCGCACTGCCGAGATGTGCAAACTCACCGAAAACTCGAGCCGCGATGTGCAGATTGCCTTTGCCAACGAGCTGTCGATGATTTGCGACAAGGCGGGCATAAATGTGTGGCATCTGATAGAACTGGCCAACAAGCATCCGCGCGTCAACATTCTGCAGCCTGGCTGCGGCGTGGGCGGCCACTGCATAGCAGTTGACCCATATTTTATTACTGCCGCATTTCCCGAGCAGGCTAAGATCATAGCCGCAGCCCGCAGCATCAACAACTACAAGGCCGACTGGTGTGTGGAGAAGGTGAAGAATGCCATTCTCAAGTTTGAACTCGACCATGGGCGCAAGCCTGTGGTGGCCATGATGGGCCTCGCATTCAAGCCCAATATCGATGACCTACGCGAGTCGCCGGCTGTGAAGATTGCCGAAGAAGTGGTGGCCGACTGCCACGGAGCCGCGGTGCTTGTGGTGGAGCCCAATGTGGCCGAGCACAAGGAATTCAAACTCACCGACTATAGCGAGGCCTACAAGCAGGCCGACATTGTGGCAATGCTCACTGCCCATAACCAATTCAAGACGCTTCCTTACGACGAAAGCAAGGATATTCTTGACTTCTGCGGCATATATAAAAAGTAGGTTATAACCACTGGCAACGGTGATACTCAGCATTCTGGTATACACATTAACCGGACTCTCCCTGTTTGGCCTTGGCTGGCACGCATCTGAGCGCGACGCAAAAAGCCGCTTGCAGGGTGGGCATGGCACTCCATTTCTAAGTTGGGAGCTATTGCTGTCGGTGTTGCTGTTTGCTGTAGTGGCTGGGGCGCGCTACAACACTGGGTTCGACTATGCAATGTATCTGCGCGAGTATGGCTATATGCAGTCCACTGGCCACTTTAACCGTTGCGACTTTGAGCCCGGTTTTGAACTTATCAGTAAGTGCTTTGCGGCACTCAACCTGCATTATTTCTTCTACTTCGCCTTT
>CALBLR010000378.1 GCA_937896015.1 uncultured Prevotellaceae bacterium
GTGTCCTCGATGGTGTGGTGCTCGTCGACGTTAAGGTCGCCGTGTACCTCCACGTTAAGGTCGAAACCAGAGTGGCGGCCTATCTGGTCGAGCATGTGGTCGAAGAAACCGAGGCCGGTGCTCACACGGCAGCGCCCCGTGCCGTCGAGGTCGAGCGATATGCTGATTTGAGTCTCGGCCGTGTTGCGCACCACGTGGGCGGTGCGAGCGCCGCCGCGCAGATAGTCGGTGATGCGGTGCCAGTCGGCTGCCACAAGAGCCGTACAGGCGCCAAGGCCAGCCTCGGCCACTTGACGGCGGCCGGCATCCACATCGGGCGACAGGAGTATTCCCTGCGCGCCAAGGTTGCGGGCCAGCATCACATCGGTCAAGCGGTCGCCTATCACATAGCTGTGGGCGAGGTCGTAGTCGCCCGAGAGGTATTTGCCCAGCAGTGCCGTGCCAGGCTTGCGCGTGGGCTTGCGGTCGGCCTCAAAGGTGTCGTCGATCACCACGTCGGCAAACTTCACCCCTTCGCCCTCAAGGGTGCGCAGCATCAGCCGGTGAGGACCTATGAAGTCGGCCATTGGGAATGAGGGCGTGCCCAAGCCGTCTTGATTGGTGACCATCACCAGTTCGTAGTCGAGCGTGCGGGCAATAAATGAGAGGCTGCCTATCACGCCGGGCACGAACTCGAATTTTTCAAACGAATCGAGTTGGTAGTCGACAGGCGGCTCAACCACAATGGTGCCGTCGCGGTCGATGAACAGCGCACGCTTCTTATTGTTTTCTGCCATAGTCTTCGATAGCTTTAATAAGTTCTTCATCCTCCTGCGGCGTGCCCACAGTGATGCGCAGGCAGCCCAGGCACTTCTCCACGCTGTTGCGGTTGCGCACTATTATGCCCCGGTCGCGCAGATGGGCATAGATGCCATCGGCATCGGTGACGCGCACCAGCACAAAGTTGGCGTCGGTGCGATAGATGCGCAGCACCTGCGGCAGGCGGCGCAGCCACTCGATGAGGGCGGCGCGGCGCTCAAGCGTGGCACCGACCTCGGCCTGCACCTTGGCGTGCTCGGCAAGGCGGCGCAGGGCATATTGCTGCGCAAGCAGGCTCACGTTGTAGGGATACTTCACCTTGTTGAATATGCCTATAATCTCGGGCGATGCATAGGCAATGCCCAGGCGCACGGCTGCACTGCCCCACGCCTTCGACAGCGTTTGCAGCACCACCAGGTTGGGCAGACGGTCGAGCCACGCCGTCATCGACGGCTGGCCAGAGAAGTCGATATAGGCCTCGTCGACCACCACTATGCCTGCGAAGTCGCGGCACAGAGCCGCCATTTCGTCCACAGGAAATGCGTTGCCCGTGGGGTTGTTGGGCGAACACAGCCACAGCACCTTTGCGCCCGGCATGGCGCGGCGCAGGGCCTCGGTGTCGAGCGAGAAGTCGTCGAGCAGCGGCACACGGGTGTATTGCACGTCGTTGACATCGGCGCACACCTCATACATGCCATAGCTGGGCGCAATGGCCACCACACGGTCGGTGCCGGGACGGCAAAACACGCGATACACCATGTCGATGCACTCGTCGCTGCCCACGCCCAGAAATATGCGGTCGGGCGCCACGCCCTTAATGGAGCCAAGGCACTTCTTCACCTCATGCTGCAGCGGGTCGGGATAGCGGTTGTATGGCCCGTTGAACGCACTTTCGTTGGCATCGAGCCACACGCTGGCCTGACCGCTGAACTCGCTGCGCGCACATTTATATGGTTCCAGATTCCAGATGTTGGGACGAACCAGTGATTTCAAGTCAAATTCCATAGTAAAAAAAACGAATCAGTTTTTGCCGTTGCCTTCTTTGTCAAGGCGCACCGCCACGGCAAGGCGGTGGGCCATCAAGTCTTCGTTCTCGGCCATCACCTCCACAGCGTTGCCTATGCGCTCAAGGCCCTCGCGCGAGAGGTGCTGGAAGGTGATCTTCTTGATGAAGCTGTCGAGGTTCACGCCACTATAGGCATGCGCATAGCCGCTGGTGGGCAGGGTGTGGTTGGTGCCCGAGGCGTAGTCGCCCGCGCTTTCGGGCGAGTAGGGCCCGACAAACACCGAGCCGGCATTCTCGACCATGGAGGCCAGCTGCTCGGCCCGCGAGTGGTTGATGATGAGGTGCTCGGGCGCATAGGCGTTGGCAAACTCCATCATTTCGGCATCGCTGCCAAGCAATATAAGGTGGCTGTGACTAAGCGACTTCAGCATCATGTCGTGGCGCGGCAGCTGCGACATCAGTTCATCGATGACGCCCGGCAGGCGCTCGGCCAGGCTGCGGCTGGTGGTGAGCAGCGTTGACTGGCTGTCGGGGCCGTGCTCGGCCTGCGACAGAAAGTCGCTGGCTACAAAGCGGGCATCGGCGCTGTCGTC
>CALBLR010000379.1 GCA_937896015.1 uncultured Prevotellaceae bacterium
CAAGCCCACCCTCACCGAGATCTACACTATCGACGGCATCACCAACGGCTGCAACGACATCGCATTCGACTATGCCGACAACCTCTACACTTGCTGCAACAACAACGAGAAGTTCACTCAGTATCAGATTCCGCGTCTCGACGAATTCATCGAGACTCCCGCTGCCGCCAAGTATGCCTTCACAATCGACACCAACACAGGCGTGGCCGACAACGTTGCCGCCAAGACTGTGGCCAGCGTGAAGTATTACAACATGGCCGGTGTTGAGGCCAGCGAGCCCTTCGCAGGCGTTAACGTGGTGGTTACCACCTTCACCGACGGTTCTAAGACTGTGGCCAAGGCCGTTAAATAAACGTAGCCTAACATAATAGAGCCACCAATAGAGTATAGCTCATAACTCTTGCGGGGCAATGCGCGCAGCATTGCCCCGCATTGTTTTTTGTGCACAGCCGTATACCGCTTTTTGTCGCTATGAATTACGGCTTTATGATGCTATTGTTTCCAAAAAATGTGCAATTTTGTTTGGCTATTATCGCACTAATGCCTATATTTGTAGCAGAAAACGATAAGCCATTCGACCTCTGACTGTGAAACCAGTTATACAATTATCTTGCAACCAGAGTATTAAGGCACTAATCGGATGAAGAAAAAATCAGTATTAACATTAAACATAAACGAAAATGAAGAAATTTTTACTTCTCGCTGCTACAGCAGCAATGGTTGCTTCGGCAACAGCACAGGTTCCCTGTGAAGGCACTCTGAAATTAGACTGGAAAGTGGCTAAGGACAAACTTCCCGCATGGGGTGACGCTCGTCAGGGCTTTGGCTTGAACGGTAAGATCTATATCCAAAATAAAGCCACAAAGTCCATTGAGGTTTACGACCAGAACGGCAAGACCAGCGAAGTTCTGCCCACCGGTGGAATTAACACAGCAATCTCATATGATGACGCAGGCAACATCCTGGTAGGCAACTCAGCATTCCCCAACGCGTGGAGAACTGACTCTACTAACCTCAAGATCATCGCTGCCGATGGCAAGAGCTTCAAGGACATTACAATCAAGGCTGACGGTGCAGTGATCAATGGCCGTTGCGACTTCCTTGGCAAGGCCAGCGGCAATCTCCTGAGTGAGGACGGCGGTGTGCTTTGGGTGGTAGGCGCCACCAACACAGGCGTTGTGAAAGTGCCCGTTGCTGAGGGTGCCATCGACACCGACAATGTGTTTGAGGCAACAGTTGATGGCGCAGCTGTTGCTGCCTCAACGAGTACAGTGGTGAATGCCTTCACCGATGCTGAGGGCAATGCAAAGATGCTCTATGTGTCTCGTAGCGCCGCCCCCGTGATGCTCGAAGGCGACGAGACCCTCACCGGCACAGCAATCACTCTGCCCAACAAGGGCGCTTGCAACGGCGCATTCCCCTTCACTCTGGGCGGCTACAACCTGGTGGCTTATCCCACTCTGCCCAACTATCTGGACGGCTTTGCAATTGCCGAGGCTGGCGCAGAAGCTCCTGTCGTTGCACACGAGGCTGAGTTCGCTGCCAATCCCAATGCAGCCCAAGTAAACTGGGTTAACGTTGAGCCCGTTGACGCACTCACTGCCAACGTTTACCAATATGTGCCCGGTGGCTACATTGCAAAATACACTTTCACCCTCAACAAGAGCATCACTGGCGTTGACAACGCAGTGGCTGCCAAGACTGTTGCCGGCGTTAAGTATTACAACCTGGCCGGCATCGAGAGCGCAACTCCGTTCAGCGGCGTTAACGTGAAGGTTGTCAACTACACCGACGGCTCGAAGCAGGCCGTTAAGGTGGTGAAATAATCAGGCGTAACCATCAAGGCTGCGCGCAACAGAGCGCGGCCTGATCGCATACACAGCGGCACTGCCCACAGCGGGCGGTGCCGCTTTTGTTTGTGCGCCGCTGGAGGGTGTCGGCAGGTTTTAAGGTTTCTAACGTAATATATTAATAATTAACGCGTGTTTGGCGCTTGGGTTTGACATAAAAAATTAATTTTGCACCGATATAAAAAAGCAGTGTGCGGCCACCGAATTCCAGTGGCCGCGTGCGTCGTTAGATTTTGACAAAAAAACAATAATAAAGCTATGACTTTACGAAAAGAATGTGTAACTTT
>CALBLR010000380.1 GCA_937896015.1 uncultured Prevotellaceae bacterium
AAGTGCTGGACAAAAGCATATTCTGCATCAACGGCGAGTTTGACACCGACCGCGTGTATGAAGGCGCTGTGGTGCCCATGCAGACGGCCGACGGATTCCGCATCGACGGCTTTGTGAAAGAGATCACCCCCGACAAGGTGACCATCGACTTCAACCACCAGTTGGCCGGCGAGCGCGTGCGCTATGCAGGCAAGGTGCTGGCCGTGCGCGACGCCACACCCGACGAAATGAGCCCCAAGGGCGCATCGTGCAACTGCGGCGGCAGTTGCGGTGAGGGCGGCTGCGAGGGATGCAGCGGCGGTTGCCACTAAGCCACACCTCCACACATATTACAGTAACGAACTTAACACAACACATAGCCCCTGAAAGCCGCCAACGCGGCGGGGGCCGCAACAAACTATTATGGACAAATTAAGCTATGCACTTGGCCTGAGCATGGGCCAGAACTTCATGGGCTCGGGCATCAAAAGCCTCAACGTTGACGACTTCGCCGAGGCTCTGCGCGCCGTGTACACCAGCGGTGAGAAAAAAATGAGTTACGACGAGGCCAAGCAGGTGGTGACCGAATATTTCACCAACCTTGAGCAAGAGGCCAAAGAAAACAACGCCAAGGCCGGCAAGGAATTCCTTGAGCAGAACGCCAAGCAAGAGGGCGTGCACGTGACCAAATCGGGCCTGCAATATCAAATTGTGAAAGAGGGCACCGGCAAAAAGCCCGGCCCCAACGATGTGGTGACGGTGCACTACACCGGCCGCCTGATCGACGGCACAGTGTTCGACAGCTCGGTGGAGCGCGGCGAGCCTGCCACATTTGCAGTGGGCCAGGTGATTCCCGGCTGGGTTGAGGGCTTGCAGCTGATGAGCGAGGGTGCGGCATGGCGCCTGTTCATCCCCAGCGAGCTGGCCTATGGGGTGCACGGCACAGGCCCCATTCAGCCCAACAGCACACTCATATTCGATGTGCAGCTCATAAAGGTGGGCAAAGAATAATCGACACAACACAAATTATTACAATAACACTTACTTATAAGCAAATTATGAAAAAGATTTTTTCACTGCTCGTGGTGGCGCTCATGATTGGCTCACTGGCGAGCTGCAACAAGAAGGCCACCAAGGCAAGCCCCACCGAAGACTCGGTGAGCACACTGTTTGGCAGCGGCATGGGTGCAAATCTGGCCTACATGGTGAGCCAGGACAGTGCCAACGCCGACAAGTTTGAGAAAGACGAATTCCTCAAGGGCCTTGAGTCGATCATCAACCGCGACACCACAAATGCCGACAACAGCTATCTGGGCGGCATCCAGTATGGTTTCCAGATTCTCGGCTCAATCCAGCAGATTGAGCAGGAGGCCGGCGTGAAGATTGACCGCCGCCGCTTCCTGGCCGAGTTCAAAAAAGCATTCTCGAGCAGCAAGAAGCTCACGCAAGAGGAGCTGCAGCAGAAGGGCATGGACCTGCAAAACCTGCTCACCCGCGTTGCCAACGAGAAGCGCGCCAACGACCCCAAGGCAGTCGAGAACCTGAAGGCCGGCCAGGCATATGCCGCAAAGCAGCTTCAGGCCGACAAGAGCCTGCAGAAGACCGCAAGCGGCCTCATCTACAAGGTGGTGGCTCCTGGCAGCGGCGAAAACTTCAAAGCCGGCGAGACGGTGAACGTGAAGTATGTGGGCAAGCACGTGGACGGCAAAGTGTTCGACCAGTCGAGCAGCCCCGTGCCCATGAAGATTGACGAGGGCGGACTCATCAAGGGCTTTGTGGAGGCGCTCAAGCTGATGAAGCCGGGCACAAAACTGCACGTAATCATCCCCGCTGAGCTGGCCTACGGCCCGCAAGGCAACCAGGCCATTGGCCCCAACGAAACTCTGGTGTTTGACATCGAGGCAGTGGGCGCAGGCAAATAATTAGGCACACAGCACACAAATCAACGCATATGGCAGAGGCGGCTCGAATTCGAGCCGCCTCTGCTCGCTTTTTTTCACGTCACAGCTGCTCTATTTTGCGGTTGCGCCGGCGGCGGAAGTCGTTGAACGTGTCGAACACATCGGCCAGGGCAGCAGTGGAGTTCTGCACCTCGCTTTGGTAGAGCGAGGCCGAGTTGCCGGCCGTGCCCGTCTTGCCCTGCAGCGCGCCGCTCACTCCGCTCACCTCCTCGAGCAGGCGCATTTGCAGCTGCACCATTTGCAGGGCGCCAATGTCGGTGCTGTGCGATATTATCTGCTCAGGCTTGGCGTTGCACTCATTGGGCGAATAAGGCAGAATGCCGTTGCAGTTGCGCCATATGAGGCGTATGTCGCTCCACGAGAAGCCCTCGGGCAGAGCGGTGTCGGGAAACAGCAGCACGCCCTTGGCCGAAGCAGCCATCACCTGGTCGACCAGCGTGACGAGTCGGTTCACCTGCTTCTGCTGGTCGATGACGTCTTCCACCAGCGAATGCACCTCGCCATCGGTGAGCGGATACATCTTCACCACATAGGGGTGCATGCCATGGGCCCACGGCGAGTCGTAGCTGGCCAGCAAGTCGCCCATGGGCGAAAACCAGCGGCAGTGCCACACGGCGGCGATGTCCCAGCGCACATTCAAGTCGGGGTTGGCCCGCAGGCGGCGGGCTGCCGAGGGCTCGCGCAGCGACACTTGCGCCGTGGCGCGGTCGTGGCACACCAGCACCTCGCGGCTTTCAAGCGTCCACACCTCTATGGCGCGGCACTTGCCGCTGTCGGCCGCACGCCAAAAGTCGGTGCCTGTGGCCGAGTCGGCGCCGATGCTGGTGGTGAAGCTGGCCGTGCGCTGCTCGGCCTCGGCAGTGTAGATGCCGCGCAGCCAAGCCGCCTTGCGCCGGTCGCCGCCTGCAGTGAGCCGCATGAGCTCGGCAAGGCTGAGATCGTGCAGCTGCCCTAAGATTTCGCAGTCGCGGCCCAGTGGGTCGGTGTAGGCATTCACAAAGAAGCGGTTAAGGTTCACGTTGCTCACGCGCGGACGGCGGTCGCACAGGCGGCTTTCCACATCCACGCGCTGCACACAGCAGCCCGAAATCAGGAACTCCTCAAGGGCGCGGCTATCGAGCTCATCGGTGGCGTTTAGCCGGCTGGTAACCCTTAGAGCACGGCTCTTGGGCTCGCCCTCGTCCTTGAGTTGCGAGCGGAATCGGCCCACCACGGTGCGCACCAACTGGCGAATAAGATTGTTGGTGATGGGCGAACCGCCGTTGCGGCTATAGCGTTCCCACTCGGTCATGCGGTTGCCGGCCACGTCGACGGTGGGGTCGCCCCACTGGTCGCCATAGGCAAAGCGCTTGCACCGCTGCCGCGACGAGCGCAGACTGCCGCAGGCCATCCAAGTGCGGTAGGCAGCATTGAGCACGGCGGCGTCGGTGGGACGCAGATTGGAATTAATGGAGTAATCTTTCATGTTGCAGTGAGTTAAAGTGGTTAGGGCGCGGCAAAATAGCGGCGGCGGTCGCGCGGACCGCACGACAGATGCAGCCATGCATAGCCGCGCTCATTGATGGCTTGGTCAATGGGCAAGTTGAGCTGTTGCAGCAGGCTCCACAACTGTGCGTTGAGCTGCGGCGAGCCAGCAGTGACGTCGGCAGCCTCGCCGGCCATGTGCTGGCTTTGCGGCACTCCGCCCACCGCCTTGTTGAGCTCTGGGCAGCGGTAGCCGCTAGTGACCTTGATGGGGCGTCCCCAGACCTCGCGCAGCGGGTCGAGCACTTGCTCCACCAGCCTGCGAAGAGCGGCTTCGGCCGCTGGTGGCGGCACGTTGGCTATGCCCAGCCGCTGTGCCGTGGCCGAGTGAGTGAACTCTTGAATGGTGAAATGTTTCATTTTAGCGTGTGTTTTATTGGAATTTGCGCAAATTTACTGCCACTGCTCCGCCATGCGCCATGGCAATCGGTGACACTCGCAAAAATGAGCAAGCTCAATTTTTGCCATTGCGCTCGGTTTGCACTAATTCTCCATAAATTCGGCGGCACCTCGGCAATAGTTTAAGATAGCACTGGTTTTTTTAGTTATTTTTTTTCTAAAAAAGTTTGCATGTATTTAATTGAAGGGTTA
>CALBLR010000381.1 GCA_937896015.1 uncultured Prevotellaceae bacterium
GGCTTTATCTTGATTGCATACCACAAAATCCACTTCTTTTGAACGAGACGATGCCTTAAAGTAGTATACATCCAAGAAATCGTTGCTGCATCTGCGCAATAGTTCTATATACACCACATTCTCTAAACGCCAACCAGTGTTTTCAGGTGCAAAAGAATTTTCACGATTGTTTTGCAGCCCCGAATCAACAATATAGGCTTTTACATTTCTTATTCTCTCCTTGCTTTTGAAAGAATGCTTGGTGAGCATTTGTATTAGAAATGCTTGGCGCAAGTAGTCTACATATTTTTTTGTTGTCGTATCTGACAGCCCGAGCAATTCTGCCAATTTATTGTATTTAACCTCTTGGCACACGTTGTTTATCAAATGATTGGCTATTTTTCGCAATGCATCTACATTACGAATGTTAAATCGGCGTTGTATGTCTTTACTGACAATAGCCTCAATAAGACTCTGCACATATCCCCGTTTGTTACGAATATTCTGCATCTCCGGGAAGCCACCATTTGATATGTAGTCCATGAAAGCACGCTTCCTTTCAGCGTCAGCCTTTGTCGTGATGGAGTTCGTATCTATCTTATGAAAATTGCAATATTCATGAAACGAAAACGGAAACAGATGTATTTCGTTATAGCGCCCGGTCAGATGTGTCGCAAGTTCACCGCTTAACAATTTGGCATTGCTTCCCGTCACTACTATATGCAAGTTGGTGCGAAGAAGCCGATTTACAAACAAATGCCAGCCTTCCACATCTTGTACTTCATCAAGAAAAATGTATTGTATGTCAGTGCCATATGCTTGGTATATGCATGAAAGCACCGTGTTTAGGTCTTCGGCCTGTAATTTAGCCAAACGGTCATCGTCAAAATTAGCATAGCCGTACTTAACGCCATGCTCCAATAAAACCTTATGACAAAGCGTTGATTTCCCACTTAGCCTTACTCCTATCACAACCTGTGCAAGAGTACTGTTAAATTCAAACAGCCTCTCTTCATGCCTATTGACCCATTGCTGTGGATTATACCCCTGCACATATTCTTTTTGCTCGGTCAGAACTTGTAATATAACTTTTTATTCTACCATAACCGTCTTTTTTGCAAAGATAGGATATGTTTCTAAATATTAGGCGTATAGCATGATGAAACTTTGCTAAAATGCATATTTGGGTGCTTCAAACTTCGCTAAGATGCAAAAAATAGCAGCTTAAACTTCGCTAAAATGCATTTGCCGTTAATTCCGTTAATTAAATATTTAGGGGTTTTTGGGCCTGCGATTATTAAAGGTGGGTTTATGGCGTGTGGGAAGGATAAATTCACTACTTTTGCATAAATCAAGCAGCGCCTCAGTTGGACTCTTGGGTGAGTTCGGCGGCGGGTGATGGAAAAAGAATTATTAAATAGATGCACAACTGACTGATGGAGTTTGGGTTGAAGGAACGCATAGGCCACTTGCTGCGGGCCATGAACAGCGGCATATATGAGAAGGAAAGCGAAATTGCACTCGCCCTGTGGGCTGCGCTGGCCGGCGAGAGCATTATTCTGCTCGGCCCTCCGGGCGTGGCCAAGTCGATGGTGGCCCGCCGGCTGAAGTGGGTCTTCAGCGGCGCGCGGTCGTTTGAATATCTCATGTCGCGCTTCTCCACGCCCGACGAGATTTTCGGCCCCGTGAGCATAAGCCGCCTCAAGGCCGACGACGACTATGTGCGCGCCACCGAGGGCTATCTGCCCACGGCCGATGTGGTGTTTCTCGACGAGATTTGGAAGGCGGGGCCGGCCATTCAAAACACACTGCTCACGGCCATCAACGAGCACCTGTTCCGCAACGGGCGGCAGGAAATGCGCCTGCCCATGAAGCTGCTGGTGGCGGCCAGCAACGAACTGCCCGCGCAGGGCGAGGGCCTTGAGGCGCTGTGGGACCGCTTCGTCGTGCGCCTTGAGAGCCGCAACATTGTGAACGACGACAACTTCGACAAGATGATAACGGCCACCGGCGCCGACGCCATTCCCGACAGCACCGAGCTGTCGCGGTGGCAAATCACTCAAGAGGAATACGACCGGTGGAGCAGGGCGATCGACGGGGTGGCCTTCACACGCCCGGTGCTCGACATACTGCACCAGGTGAAGCGCGCGCTGCGGTCGGTGCCCGTGGAGGGCTGCCAGGAGACGCGCGACGTGTATGTGAGCGACCGCCGCTGGAAAAAGGTGGCGCGGCTCATGCGCGCCTCGGCTCTGATGCACGGCCGCGACGAGGTGACCGAGGCCGATGTGCTCCCGCTGCAGCACTGCCTGTGGCAGGAGCCCGACGAGCGCATCGGCATCCGTGACGCCCTGCTGCGCATTCTGTTTGCCCCGCTCACCCGCCGGCTCGACGAGATTGGGCAGGCGGTGAAGGCCGATGTCAGGGCCAGCCGCTCGGCCGCGGCCATGAAGCGCGTGCCGCGCACGGCTGTCGACGCCAACAAGAAGCTGTACAACGAGTTCTATTACCGCATTGAGCGCTACAACGACGGCCAGGCCTACATCGTGGCCCACGACTACCAGAATTTGCCGAGCATTGAGGCCAGCGACAAGCAGCAGGGCATCGCATACAGCGACAAGCGCAATCCGCACACAGTGGTGGTGCGCGCCTACAACGGGCGTACCGCCGTGCCGCCGGGGGCGAAGCCCGTGACGCTTGCGCGCAGGGCCAACGAACTGCTCATCGACGGCAATCTGTTTCCCATCGAACTTAATGGCGGCAGCACACCCGAGGCCCGGCCTGTGTCAACCGCCGCC
>CALBLR010000382.1 GCA_937896015.1 uncultured Prevotellaceae bacterium
ACGGGCTTGCCTTCCTCTTCGGGATAGAAGCGAAGGTTCTCGAGCAGCAGGGCCTCGCCCGGCTTGAGGGCAGCGGCTGCATCGGCAGCCTTGGCACAGTCGGGGGCGAACTTAACGGCAACGCCGAGAGCGGCCGACACTGCGTCTACTATCTGGCTGAGAGAGAGTTTCGGATTCACTTTGCCCTTGGGCTTGCCCATGTGCGACATGATGATGGTGCTGCCGCCGTCGGCAAGGATCTTCTTGAGGGTGGGCAGAGCACCGCGGATGCGGGTGTCGTCGGTGATTTTGCCCTCTTCGTTCAATGGAACGTTGAAGTCAACGCGTACAATTGCCTTTTTACCAGCGAAATTGTAATCTTTAATGTTTGCCATTTTAATTCTTTATTTTATAGTTATAAACTTAATGTGCTGTGATTGCGGATGCAAATTTATAAAATATATTTTATGTGATTGCCCAAAAGCAGGTTAAATCACGAAAAAATTCCATAATCGGCCAGCAGTTTCTGCATCTGGGCGTGCAAGTCGGCCGCCTTCTGCCCTGCCACCTGCGCGAAGTCGTCGCCGCTTGAGGCATGGATGATGCCGCGCGACGAGTTCACGATGAGGCCGCAGTCGCTGTTGAAGCCGTACTTGGCCACCTGCTCGAGGCTGCCGCCCTGGGCTCCGACGCCAGGCACCAGCAGGAAGTGGCTGGGCGCAAGCTGGCGGATGCGGGTGAACAGCGGTGCCTGAGTGGCGCCGGTGACATACATCATGTTGCTGGCGTCGCCCCACTGCTGCGACTTTTTGATCACCGTTTCAAACAGTTCGTCGCCGCCGTCGGCGGCAGCGATGTGCTGGAAGTCTTGCGAGCCCTTGTTGGATGTGAGGGCCAGCAGCACCACCCACTTGTCGGGGTAGCCGAGGAATGGCGTCACGCTGTCCTCGCCCATGTAGGGGGCCACGGTGAGGGCGTCGACGTTAAGAGTCTCAAAGAAGCTCTTGGCATACATTTTGGAGGTGTTGCCAATGTCGCCGCGCTTGGCGTCGGCGATTATCATCACGTCGGGATAATTGGCGCGGATGTAGGCCACAGTGTCTTCAAAGGCCTTGTAGCCCTGCACGCCCTGCACCTCATAGAAGGCCAGATTGGGCTTGAAGGCTATGGCGTGCTGCGCGGTGGCGTCGATTATGGCCTTGTTGAAGGCCAGCAGGTCGCCGCCAAGGCCGGCTGGCATCTTGCCGAGGTCGGGGTCGAGGCCCACGCACAGGAATGAGCGTTTTTGCTTTATCTGCTCAATGAGTTGTTGTCTGTTCATATTGCTTGTAAATATATAAATGGATTGGTCACACTTGCCGCTGCACTGCTCTACAGCTCGCTTTCCTTGAGCTTCTCGGCGTTTTCGGCCACAATCAGGTGGTCGATGCAGTCTTGTATGTCGCCGTCCATGAACGCGGGCAGATTGTAGACGGTGTAGCCTATGCGGTGGTCGGTGATGCGGCCCTGCGGGTAGTTGTAGGTGCGGATTTTGGCCGAGCGGTCGCCTGTGGACACCAGTGTCTTGCGGCGCGAGGCAATGTCGTCCACATACTTCTGGTGCTCGTGATCGTAGATGAATGTGCGCAGGCGGGCCAGGGCGCGCTCCTTGTTTTTGGGCTGGTCGCGCGTCTCGGTGCACTCAATCAGGATTTCCTCCTGCTTGCCGGTGTTGGGGTTTGTCCACATGTAGCGCAGGCGCACGCCCGAGTTCACCTTGTTCACATTCTGGCCGCCGGCGCCGCCGCTGCGGAAGGTGTCCCACTTGATTTCGCCCTCGTTGATCTCAACTTCAAAAGGCTCAGCCTCGGGCAGCACGGCCACCGATGCGGCCGAGGTGTGCACGCGGCCCTGGGTTTCGGTGGCGGGCACGCGCTGCACGCGGTGCACCCCCGACTCGTATTTAAGCGTGCCATACACATTGTCGCCAGTCACGCTCATTATTATTTCCTTAAAGCCGCCCGCAGCGCCCTCGCTGCAGCTCGACACCTCCACCTTCCAGCCCTTCGACTCGCAGTAGCGCATGTACATGCGCGCCAGGTCGCCGGCAAAGAGGGCCGCCTCGTCGCCGCCGGCCCCGCCGCGTATTTCAAGAATGGCGTTTTTGGAGTCTTCGGGGTCTTCGGGAATCAGGAGCAGCTTTATTTCCTCCTCGAGCTGCGGCAGCTGGGCCGAGTCGGCGTCGATTTCCTCCTTGGCCATGGCGCGCAGGTCGTCGTCGCTCTCCTCGTCGAGCATAGCCTTGGCATCGTCGATGTCGGCCAGCAGCTTCTTGTAGCGGTTGGTGACCTTAAGCAGGTTTTCGAGACTTTTATACTCCTTGGTGAGCTTGACGTAGCGTGCCTGGTCGGCAATCACCTGCGGGTCGGTGATGAGGGTGCCTATCTCCTGAAATCTCGCGTCGAGACCGTCGAGACGTTGCAATAGTGGTGTTTCGGCCATAAATATATATGTGTATGTCTTAATTAAAAATGCTTTGCTGAGTGCAAAATTACAAAATATAGTTCACTTGTGAAACAGAGCGGCGCGGCCATTTGCAATTGAGCTAACGACCGCGCCGCTTTGATTATGCCTTTGCCCATGCCTGCGGCTTACCACAGCTGGGCGAAATTCTCGGTGAACATCTTCACCGCAATGGCAAGCAGGATGATGCCGAAGAACTTGCGGATGAAGTATATGCCGCTGGCGCCGAGCAGGTGCTGCACCTTGTCGGTGAGGCGGATCACGATGAACACCCACACCATGTTGAGCGCAAGGGCAATGAGAATGTTGATGTCGGAATACATGGCCTTGAGCGAGATGAGCGTGGTGAACGAGCCGGCACCTGCCAGCAGCGGGAACACCAGCGGCACCAGGGTGGCCTCCTTCACGGGACCGTTGTTTTTGAAAATCTCCACGTCGAGAATCATCTCAAGGGCCATAAAGAAGATGAGGATGGCGCCTGCGGCCGCAAACGACTGGATGTTGCAGCCGAAAATGTTGAGTATCAGGTTTCCGCCGTAGAAGAAGCCCACCATCAGGCCGAACGAGATGAGAGTGGCCTTGGTGGCACTCACTTTTTTGCCGCGCGACTTAAGCTGAATGATGATTGGAATCGCGCCAATGATGTCGATGATGCCAAGCAGCACAAGAAACGCGCTAAGAATTTGCTGAAAATTCAATTTTTCTAATCCGGTCATAAAAAAACTCTAAATAAGATGTGTTAATAACAAAAATTACTCATAACAATCGCTCTACGCAAGCCAGGGCTGGCGATGGGCGCAAGCGGGCTTATGCAGCCGCAGTTGTGCAAAGATAGCGTTTTTTTCTCAGTGCGCAATAGCTGTTTGCTTTGCGTGATAGGCAGTTATCATGCGGCCATTGGCTGACGGGTGCAACATAGGCTGGCAATTCGTTGTGATTGTGAAGTTTTTTGTTTAATTTTGCATGGTTTTCTCGACA
>CALBLR010000383.1 GCA_937896015.1 uncultured Prevotellaceae bacterium
ATGCCTGTTGAGGTCGTCTCTCAACGCCTTTATTCTTGCTTCGATATTTTCCATATAAGTAAGTTATGTTGCTCTGGGCCTTTTTTTACGGCTTAGCAAATTTAGCAAGAAACGGCCTACAAAGCAAATCCCGCCTAAAGTTGGCCCGCATTTTTTGCCGAACGTCCGATTTTTACGCTAACTTTGCAAAAAAAGGAGGCAACCTATCGATGAAGTTTAGCAACGTAATAGGCAATAAAAAGGCTGTGGACCAAATCCGCCGGCTGGTGGATGAGCATCGCATGCCGCACGCCCTGCTGCTGCATGGCGACCCTGGCGTGCCCAAACTGGCGCTTGCACTTGCCACGGCGCAATATATCCATTGCGCCCATCACACTGCCGGTGGCGACTCGTGTGGAGTGTGCCCGCAATGCTTGCAACACCAAACCATGAACCACGCCGACACCTATTTTTCATTTCCCTACATCAAGAAGGGCGACACCACGGTGTGCGACACCTTTATTGAGGAGTGGAAACAGTTCTTAAGCGACGGCCCGGTTGAAAACTATGAGCACTGGCTGTCGCTGATAAAAAACGACAACGCCCAGCCGCAAATTTTTGTGGCCGAAAGCAACAGCATCATACACAAGATGAGCATGGCACCCTACTCGTCGGAATATAAGGTGCTAATCATGTGGCTGCCAGAAAAAATGAAGGAGGACTGCGCCAACAAGTTGCTGAAAATCATCGAGGAGCCTTCGCCCGACAGTCTGTTTATTCTTGTGAGCGACAATGCCAAGGGCATATTGCCTACCATATACTCGCGCACGCAGCGCATTGAGCTTCACAAGCCGTCGACCGACGACATTGCCCGTTACATCTCTGCCCGCTACGGGGTCGACATGCAAGAGGCACTTGCTGTGGCTGCTCCAGCCGACGGCAATGTGATTCAGGCAGAGCAAAACATGCAGCGCGGCAGCGAGAGTAAACTGTTTCACGAGGAGTTTGTGGCGCTGATGCGCATGGCCTACATGCGCGACCTTAAATCGCTTAAGGCTTGGAGCGAGGGCATTGCCGACATGAAGCGCGAGAAGTCGCGCCGCTTTCTGGACTACGCATCGCGCATGGTGCGCGAAAACTTCATCTACAATTTGCACGTGCCCGGGCTCAACTACCTCACCCGCGAGGAGCAGGCGTTCAGCAGCAAGTTTGCCCCATACATCAACGCAGCCAATGCCGAGCCGCTGCTCAAACTGTTTCAGGACGCGGCCGACGACATAAAGGCCAATGCCAATGGCAAGATAGTGCTGTTTGACATGGCCATCAGAGTAACAATACTCATCAAGCGCTAACCGCTTAAATTAATTGAACGATAGAAGAATGACCACCGGGGGCGACAGCCCTGCCCCCTTCATTGGCGTTAGGGGTTGCTCGGGTAGCGTCAGATGGTTCATTCTTCTTTTGTTACTCCATAACTCAGCACTGCCTGGTTTTGCTATTAAAAGCGGAATAACTACTACAAGGAATTGTCCAACGAAGCCCCCCTATTCATAGTTCTTGACCGCGGTAATGCTGGCCTCGGTGGCGCGGCTGTCGCCATAGTTGTCCAGCAGCTGCTGGAATGTCACCGCCTCGGCGGCTGCTTTCGCGTCTTCCTCGGTCGCGGCCTTTGCGGCCAGCTTGTCGGCAAGTCTGCCGATGATCTTGTCGCTCACCCCCTTGAAATTGGCTTTGAGCGTGTCGATGATTAGTTGTCGGTATCTCATTTTGTGCAAACGTTTGTTTTCGGCAAATATACAGATAATTTTTCGATTTGCAATGCAAATACATAATTTTTATAACTTTTGCATTGCTAAAGGGTTGCA
>CALBLR010000384.1 GCA_937896015.1 uncultured Prevotellaceae bacterium
GCCTATGCTGTTGCGCTCGGCCTCAGCCTTGGCCAAGTCGGCATAGAAGCGGCTTATGCGCTCCTTGGCGTCAAGCTGCTCGCCGGCCGGGTTGGGATAGCTGCCCGCGGCCACAAACGGCACTGCTGCCACATAGCCCACTGGATGCTTGGCGTCGGGCCCAACGGCCACAATGTGGCGCTCGAAGTCGGCGCTGCCGTCGCTGCGGCGGGCTATTCCGCCCACCACATGCACGTTGAATTCCCGCCAAAGCGGGCTGTGAACCCTTATTTGCGAGGCGCTGTCGTGGTTGCCAGTGATCACCACAATGGTCATTTGCGGCAGCGCTTGGTGTATGGCCATCACCTTTTGCAGAAACATCTGCCGCACCCTGGCCGATGGCGCCACCTGGTGGTAGATGTCGCCGCTCACCACCATTGCGTCGGGGCGTTCGGCCACGGCGATGCTTTGCAGTTGGTCGAGGAACGCCTCCTGCTGCTCTTGCCGCTGGTAGCTCATCAGTTCTTGGCCCAGGTGCCAGTCGCTTGTGTGGAGTATCTTCATAACATTAATTTTTTTGTGCAATTCATTAAGCATGCAAATGTAGCCATATTATGCAGCCTGTGCAAGCCTTGCCCAAACAGAAACGGCGCCCGCGGCTGCTAAATCAATGCAATAGCCGCGGACGCCGTTGTGCAGTTTGTTATTGCCCCTTGTGTCTTTCCTTTACAGGGCAAAAGCGTCTTTCAGTATGTCCACATAGTCGAGCTTCTCCCAAGTGAACAGCTCCACTTGCATTACCTTCTCGCCTTCGTAGGGCGACTTGAAGTGCTTCGAAATCACCTTGGGCTCGCGGCCCACGTGGCCGTAGGCGGCCGTCTCCTCATATATGGGGTTGCGCAGCTTCAGCCGCTTTTCGATGGCCCACGGGCGCATGTCAAACAGCTTTTCGAGTATGCTGGCTATCTCGGCGTCGCTCTTGTCCACATGGCTTGTGCCAAAGGTGTCGACAAAGAAGCTCACCGGCTCGGCCTTGCCAATGGCGTAGGCTATCTGCACCAGCATCTTGTCGGCAATGCCGGCTGCCACGGCGTTTTTGGCAATGTGGCGCGCGGCGTAGGCTGCCGAGCGGTCGACCTTCGAGGGGTCTTTGCCCGAGAATGCGCCGCCGCCGTGGGCGCCGCGGCCACCGTAGGTGTCGACTATTATCTTGCGGCCGGTGAGGCCGGTGTCGCCGGCGGGGCCGCCTATCACAAACTTGCCTGTGGGGTTGACCAGCACCGTCAGTTTGTCGTCGAACAGGGCCTGCACATCGGCGGGCAGCTTGGCCACCACGCGCGGCAGCAGCACCGTCTTGATGTCGCTCTCGATGCGGGCGTGCATCTGCGCGTCGGCCTCGGCCTGTGCGGCCTTGTCGCTGCTGCGCTCGGGCTTCACAAACTCATCGTGCTGGGTGCTTATCACAATGGTGCTCACGCGCACGGGGCGGTGGGTGTCGCCGTCATACTCCACAGTCACCTGGCTCTTGGCATCGGGACGCAGATAGGGCAGAGTGCGGCCCTTGCGCAGTTCGGCCAACTCGCGCAGCAGCAGGTGGGCGAGGTCAAGGGTGAGCGGCATGTAGTTGGGCGTTTCGTTGCAGGCGTAGCCAAACATCATGCCCTGGTCGCCGGCGCCCTGCTCCTCGTCGCTTTCGCGCTCCACGCCGCGGTTAATGTCGCCGCTCTGCTCGTGCAGGTTGGTCATCACGCCACACGAGTTGGCGTCGAAGCCATAGTCGCCGCGTGTGTAGCCGATTTTGCTGATGGTGTCGCGCGCCACCTGCTGCACGTCGATGTAGGCTTTCGATTTCACCTCGCCGGCTATCACCACCTGGCCGGTGGTCACAAGGGTTTCGCATGCCACTTTCGACTGCGGGTCGAATGCCATGAACTGGTCGAGGATTGCGTCACTGATTTGGTCGGCCACCTTGTCGGGATGGCCCTCTGAAACGGATTCAGATGTGAATAAATAGTTCATCTTTCTACTTTGTTTTTAGTAAAGTGGAAAAACGCTAAATTTGCTGTGAACTCGTGTCTTGCTGGGGGAAAGTTAAGTCGCAGTTTTAGCATTTTTTTTAGTGGTTGCAAGCAGCCAAATTTGTCCACTATTGTTGTTCTATATGTGCTTTGCGCTGCAAAGTTACTGCTTTTTTCCATATCGCGCAACCCCGGCCACTGAATTTCCCGTTTTGGAGCGGCAGCCGAAAAAAGAACAGAGCACCCCGCCTGGCTGTGTGGCCGGGCGGGGTGCTGCCGCTTACGGTGTGTCAGGCGTGTGCCCGACTGTTATTTCTTTGCGTCGGCTGGAAGCATTATCACCTCCACATCGTTGCCTTGGCTGGTCACCTTCTTCACAAAGGCTGCAACCTTGGCGGGTGTCATTGCGTTCACAATGTCGGCATAGCCGGTGTAGATGTCGATGCCCTTGCCGTAGTAGAGTGTGAGCACGCTTGTCCAGAAGCTGTTCTCCTTGGCCTTGGTCTCAAAGTCCTTGACCATGTTCTTCTGGGTCTTGGCCAGGTCTTCGGCATTCACCTTAGAGGCGAGTGTCTTCACCTCTTCGCGCATAATCTTCAGCGCCAGGTCTTTCTTCTCGGGCTTCATGGGGCAGCTGCCCACAATGTTCACCAGCGACTTGTCGCCAATCATCTGGGCATAGCCGTAGGCTCCTGCCGAGTAGGCTGCACTGGCGTCTTCGCGAATCTTCTGCAGATACACTATGCTCAGCAGCTGGCCTGCGGCGTCGGCGTATATGTTGTTTTCAAGCGAGTAGGGCATGGCGGTGTTGTACCAGTACATCTGCGCAATGGCCTTGGGCGTCTCCATCTTGCGGGTGAACTCCACCACGTGCTTGCCTGTGGGGCGCTCGGTCACGTTCTTGTAGGTCTCGGTGGCTTTGCCCTGCGATGGCAGCGAGGCAATGTATTGCTCAATGAGCGGCTTTATGCTGTCTTCCTCAAAGTTGCCCACAAAGTAGAATGTGAAGTTGGCTGCATTGGCGGTGCGCTCCTTGGCAATTTGCAGAATGCGGTCGTAGTTCACATCTTTCAGGTCTTCGAGCTTCATCGGCTTCTCGCGCAGCGAGTGGTTGTTGAGAATGTAGTTGGCCGAGTCGCGGAACACGGCTTCGGGCTTGTTGTCCTTATTCTCGAAGTAGGTCTTGTAGATGTTCATGGTGCTTGCCCAGTTCTTCTCGTCCTTGTTGATGGCGGTGAAGTTGAGGTAGGTGAGCTGCATCATTGTCTCAAGGTCTTTCACTGTGGAGTTGCCGCTGAGGCGGGCATAGCTGGTGCTGAGGCTGTAGTTCACGCCCACCTGCTTGCCGGTCAAAGCCTTTTGCAGCTCCTCGAAGTTGAAGCTGCCCAGAC
>CALBLR010000385.1 GCA_937896015.1 uncultured Prevotellaceae bacterium
TAGCCGTCAATCCGCTCGCATCAATGTCGGAGACTGACATCAGCAAATGCTGGGCCTCACTGCAACGCAGCAAAGCGTATGAGGCCGTGGCCCCTTCACTGCAGGCCATCTGCGAGTCGGCCGCCCTATCCGACTGGCTTGCGTTTGTGACCGTGCGCAAATATGCCGACGCCCTGTGCCCCGGTGACATCAACACCTGCATTGTGCTGTCGCACTATCTGCTGGTGAATATGGGCTACGACATAAGGCTCGGCCGCACCAACAGCCAGATGGCACTGCTCGTAAACTTCAAGCAAATGGTGTATGCTCTCCCCTACATCACCATAGGCGGCAACAAATATTTTGTGTTTCTTGGCGAGACGGGGCGTCTGACTAAAGACTTCTCGGGCATGTCGTCGTGCCGCCTTCCACAAGACGCGGCGCTTGGCGCAGCAGTGAATCTTGTGATGCGCCCGCCAAAGCTGTCGGGCGGCGTCACGCAAGCCTTTCACGCCCAAGCCAGCGGCATAGAGGTGAGCGGAGAGTATGACACAGCCATCAAGCAGATTGCCGGCGAATATCCGCAGACCGACATTCCAGTATATGCCGCCTCGAGCCTTTCGCAGCAATTGCGCTCACGCCTGATTGAGCAAATCAGGCCGCAAGTGGCAGGCAAAACCGAAAAAGAGGCCGTCAACCAGATTCTGCACTTTGTGCAAAACGCATTCAAGTATGAGACCGACGGCAGCCAGTTTGGCTACGAGCGGCCGTTTTTCGTAGAGGAAAATTTCATTCACCCGGCCAACGACTGCGAAGACCGCGCCATATTGTTTGCGTTCATCATCAAAAACGTGATGCACCTTGATGTGCACCTCATCAACTACCCTAACCACGAGGCAACAGCCGTGGCCTTCACCGACCAGAGCATGGCCGGCGACGGGTATGAATACAGGGGCAAGCGCTACTTGATATGCGACCCCACCTTTATCGGCGCCTCACTGGGACGCTGCATGCCGCAGTACCGCTCCGTGAAGCCCACCGTGCAGCTTTGGTAGCCATTCTCCGCCATTGTTGGCTCACTGCCTCTGATGTGGGGGTTGCAGGATTGGGGATTTGTGGGTAACTTTGGGGGTTGAACAAATTTTTTAGGATATGATGGATTCTATGGACTGGAAGGACAAGCTGGGCGCGGCGCTGGGCGTTGAGGTGCCCAAGGCTGTGGAGGCTGATGATGCCGCCGAACAGGCTGCCGACCGCGGCGACGCGGCTGAGCAGCAGGGCAAGGATGTGGTGAATGTGATGCTTGACAAGCGCAACCGCAAGGGCAAAAAGGTGACGCTGGTCACCGACTTGCACTGCGACGATGAGGCGCTTAAGACGCTGGCGGCCGACTTGAAGCGGCACTGCGGCGTGGGCGGGTCGGCCCGCGGCGGCGAGATTCTGATTCAGGGCGACTTGCGCGACAAGGTGCTGGCCTACCTCAAGGGGCGCGGCTTCAAGGCCCGCATCATATAGAGCCAACGGCGCGTGCCATGACCGCTGCCGTTATTTTTCGCAACAAAAAATCTTAATACTTAATCACATATGCACAACGGGATTCACATAATCAAGGCGTCGGCCGGGTCGGGCAAGACCTACACGCTGGCCAAGGACTACATAAAGTTGCTGATTGCGCAGGAATCGCCGCAGCTGCTGCGCGGCGGGCGGGAGAGGCTGAAGCTGCTGCGCGGCGGCGACAACCATGAGCACATTCTGGCCATCACGTTTACCAACGCGGCCACGAGCGAGATGAAGCAGCGCATTGTGGAGCAGCTGTTTCTGCTGGGCCAGGGCGACGGCAGCCGGTGCAACTACTGCGACGACTTCAAGAGGGAGTTTGAATATGGCAGCTTCGGCGAGGTGCAGAGTGCGGCGCGGCGCGCGCTGAGCGGCATTCTGTTTAACTACAACTCGTTTAGCGTGAGCACCATCGACTCGTTTTTCCAGACGATATTGCGCACGTTTGCGCGCGAGCTCGACTGCGACTACAACTATGAGATTCAGCTCGACACCAAATATGCGCTGGCGGTGGCCGTGCACAACATGCTGGCCAAGCTGGGCAGCGGCTCACAACTCGACAGCTGGGTGGAGGAGTTTATAAAGAGTTCGATTTCGGAGCGCAATGGCAGCGGCAACATATATGGCGCCGGCACGGCTAGCGACCTGATAAAGTTTGCCGAGACGCTCAGCAGCGAGCAGTATGCCAGCCAGAGCGCGGGCATACGCCAGTATCTGCAGGGCAAAAGCGGCGGACGGATGATGATTTCGCTGTTCCGCAAAAGGCTGATTGGGCTGCGCAACAACGCCGCCGGCAGCTGGATGGGCAACGTGAAGAATGCCATCGACGAGCTGCACCGCATTCCCGGCGCCGACGACAAAATGAGCAAGGGCAAGGCGCTGCGCAAGCTGCTGGATGCCGACAGCAATTCGCTGCCCGCCAGGGTGGAAGACTATGAGGCCAAGCTGTTTGGCAAGGACTTTTGGGATAAGTTCAGCTGCGACGCTGCCAAGTACTACAACAAGGGCGCCAACCCGATGACCGTCAATGCCGTAAACAGTCGCGTAATGCCTAAGATGCAGGAGGCCATGGAGGCCAGGCTGAGGCACAAGGCGCTGGCCGAATTGCTGAATGCGCTGTGGAACCTTGGCCTTCTCGGGGCCATCGACGAGGAGCTGGAAACCTACCGCAAGGACAACAACCTGATATTGATGAGCGACACCAACAGCATGGTGAGCAAGGTGATTGACAGCGGCGTGCCTTTCATGTACGAGCATGTGGGCACGTGGATCAGCAACTACATGATCGACGAATTCCAGGACACCAGCCGGCAGCAGTATGAAAACTTCAGGCCGCTGCTTGACGACAGCATTGGAAGCGGGCACAACAGCCTTATTATAGGCGACGAGAAGCAGTGCATCTACCGCTTCCGCAACAGCGACCCCGAGCTGCTGCTGCACCAGCTTGAAAGCGACTTCAGCGGCAGCCACAGCCGCCAAAGCCTTGACACCAACTTCCGCAGCCGCGCCAATGTGGTGAACTTCAACAACCGCTTTTTCAAAAGCTTGATAGCGCGGTATGCCACGGGCGTTGCCACCAGGAGTTTTACCACGCTGCAGGACACCTACTCAAGCATAGAGCAGAAAGTGAGCCCGCAAAACGCCAAGAAGCACGCGGGATATGTGGAGGTGAATGTGATGCACAAGGTGAGGGGATCGTCGGCCACGCCCGAGCAGTATGTGCTGCAGCGCGTGCCCGAGCTGATAGTGGAGCTGCGGCGGCGCGGCTACCGCATGCACGACATTGGCATACTGGTGAGCCGCCGCAAGGAGGGCAACCAGGTGGTGGAGGCCATACTCGGCTACAACGACCGGCACAAAGGCGACGACGGGTTTGAGCCAATACAGATAATGTCGGCCGAGTCGCTGCTTCTGCTCAACTCACCTCAGGTGAGGCTCATAGTGAGCGTGCTGCGCTTTCTCGACTCCACCCACCTGAGCGGTGCGGCGGCCACGGGCAATGACGACACCGACGGCATACGCGCCGCCTATGTGCGGCGCATGCTCAGCAACCAGCGCCTCTACAGCGTGATTCACGACTTTGAGTGCGGCGTGGCACGGCTGCGCGCCACTGGAGGCAACGTGCAGGAAGTGAACGGCGACACCACACCCGACTACGGCAACCTGCTGGCCGAGAGCTTTGCAGCCGATGCGCGCCAGACGGGCACGCCCGACGAGATGGCACGCCAATATGCGGCCAAGATGGCACGGCTGCTGCCCGACGGCAACACCGAGCCAATGAGCATCACCACCATAGTGGAGCGAATAATAAAAGAATATGTGCTGGCCGAGGGAGGCAGCCGGCTCAAGGAGCAGCAAGTGGGCACCACATTCCTGCTGGCGTTCCAGAACCTTGTGGCCGACTTTGCCACGCGCAGCACCAGCGGCACAGTGCGCGAGTTTCTGCAGTTCTGGGACGAGAACAAGGACAAGCTTGCCGTGAACTCGCCAGGCGACGCCGACGCGGTGCAGGTGATGACCATACACAAGTCGAAGGGGCTGCAATTCAGGTGCGTGATTCTGCCCAAGGCCGAGTGGGACATGGTGGACCAGGACCAGAAGCACAGCAGCGTGATTTGGGTGGACCGCCAGGAGTGGCTTATAGACTACGCCGACATTTTTGAAAGCAGCGAGCAGACTGTGCCGCCACTGGTGCCCATGACGCGGCGCGCGGTGAGCGCGTCGGGCAGCCTGCGCCACATCACCGACAAGATGGATCAGGAAAGCCTCATCGACAACATGAACAAGACCTATGTGGCCTTCACACGCGCCGAGCGCGAGTTGTACGTATTCGCCTACTCGCCAACGTCAAGCAAAAAAGACGTGCCTCCGCTGGGCTGCGAAATCGAGGGCATCATGCCCGACATCGACGATGCCAAAGCCACCCCCGAAGAAGACTGTGATATAAAACTTGGTGAAGACCAGCAGCCGCTGGAACTGCTGCAGTGGACCATAGGCGAGCCGGAAGAGAGCATCGAGGCCGCAAAGACAGGCAACAGCGCCACAGCGATGGAGGCTATGCCGCAATACTACGTGGGCCTAAGCAGCAGCGATGTGGTGAAGGTGAGCCTGCCCGAATTTGAAACCGCCGAGCAGCATTCGGGCAATGCAATGCACCGCCTGCTGAGCCGCGTGCGCACAGCCGCCGATGTGGAGCGTGCCTTGAAGTTCGGGCTGACGCGCGGCATACTGACCGACGAGCCCGGCCAATACTGGAGCGCAGCGCGCATAAGCGCCACGCTGCACCGCCTGGTGGAAGACGAGCGCACCAGCAGCTGGTTTGCCGCTGGCAACCGCGTGTACAACGAGCGCAGCATCACCTACCAAGGCCCCAACCACGACCAGCGCCACGCGCGGCCCGACCGCGTGGTGCGCCGCCCCGACGGCACATGGGTGGTGGTGGACTACAAGACCGGCGACAATGAGACCAAGGAGACAATCGGCCGCTACCGCAAGCAAGTGGCCGGCTACATGGACAAAATAAGGCAGAACTCGGGCGGCGCCGCGGTGGAGGGCACATTGTGGAGGTGCATTGAGGCACCGCCCACGCCAGCCCAAAACGAGTGGGGCAGCCTATGTTTTAACACAAATGTAGCACCACATTGAAAAAAAATGGCTAATTTTGAAGGCGGTTCAGGGCTGAAAATCCTGGACCGCCTTTAAATGCGCAATATAAATTACTAACTTTTAAGCATAAGCCGCAAATGAAAAGAATTATTACTTCATTAGCAACCGTCATCGCTGCCACATCGGGCATGATGGCGGCAATCAACATCAACGGCACCGAGTATGCCTGCGACACGCTGCAGCGCCGCCAGATAGGCCCCGGCATTGTGAACACCATAATGCGCCTGCCCGACTACCCGCTGAACGTGTATATACTCGAAACGGATCTCAACAACCAGTATAACCGCGTTGAGACCACCATAAGCAACGGCCACGTGGGCACCACCGAGCTGCTGACCAACGCCTTCAAGCGCAACCGCACAGCCACCAAGCGCCCGCTGGCAGCCTGCAACGCCAACTTCTGGTGTGTGACCGGCCACGGCACACCGTTCACCACCTACATGATGGGGTCGCCCTTCGGAGCAGTGGTGCGCAACGACAGCATTTTCCTAAACACCAACACCATTAGCGGCACCGACAAGTGGAACGGCGGTCCAAAGCGCACAGGCGCCACCGCCATCACCAAGGACAAGAAGCTGTATTTCGGCCACCTCACATGGGCCGGCGTGGTGAAGTCGCCCAAGCTGAGCACAAATCTCGACATAGCCACCGTGAACCGCCGCGCCCTCACCAACCAAATGGTGCTGTGGAACGGAGCCTACACCAAGACCCGCGAGTTTGAAAACGACTGGACCGGCTACAACGAGAAGGGCAACAACGAGTCGGACAACTACTACCTGGCCCTGAAGCCAGGCAACACATGGCAGGTGAACCAAGACATGACCTTCATCATCAAAAAGATAGTGAAGGGAGCCGACCGCCAGAAGCTGGGCGACTATGACGCATGCCTCACCCCCACCGGCACGTTCAAGACCTATATGTCCCCGCTGGCCGAGGGCGATGAGATAGTGATTTCGCAAGGCTGGACCACAGCCGACGGCAAAGCCGAGAAGCCGCTTATTGAGAATATGGTGGAGGGCAACGCCACACTGATGATGAACGGCGAGCTCACCCAGCGCAACTACGACGAAACCTACAACTCGCAGGTGTATTCGCGCACAGCCTACGGCGCAAGCGCCGACGGCAAGCACCTGTACATGATAGTGATCGACAACTCGGTGAGCAAGCTCTATGGCCGCTCGGCAGGCTGCCCCACAGCAGTGATGTGCCAGATTCTGAAGAGCGTGTGCCCCGACGTGAGCACCGTGGTCAACTATGACGCCGGCGGCTCGGCCGAGATGATGGTGGACGGCAAAATAATCAACACCACCACCGAGGGCAACCCGCGCGCCGTGGCCTGCGGCTGGATGCTCGAGACCGTGGCTCCCGAAGACAACGAGATTGCCTCGATAGCCTTCGATGACTACCGCATAAGCATGCCCGTGTACTCATCGTTCACTCCCAAGGTGCTGGGCTACAACAAATACGGCGACCTCGTCAGCACCGACGTGCAGGGCTTCAGCCTCAGCACCGACGCCTCAGTGGGCCAGACCGAGGGCCAGACGCTGATTGCCGGCGGCAACATCACCACAGGCACCCTCACCGCCAACTACAATGGCATGAAGGCCACAGTGGGCGTCAGCACCATGGCAGCGCAGCCGGCAATAGCAGTGAAGCCCATCTTGGTTGACAACCGCCACATCGACATGCCCGTGAACGCCACTGTGGGAAACCGCACCTACACCTACGACCCCTCACGCCTGGGCTGGACTGTTGAAAACAAGGAAGTGGCCACCATTGAAAACGGCAAGCTGCACGGCGTGGCCAACGGCCAGACCCGCATCGAGTGCCAGATTGGCGACATGACCGATGTGGACACAGTGACAGTGGAAATCAGCGACACCCCCTACAAATATGCCGAATGGACCGGCTGGACCACCAAGGGCTCGGGCGCAAAAAACATCACCCTCGACGAAAACGGCCTGGTGAAATACACCTACGCATCGGCCCGCGCGCCCTACCTCACCCTGCAGAAGCCCGTCACATTCTACAGTCTGCCCGACACCGTGGCGCTGCAGTTTGAGAGTTCAATAGCACTCGACTACCTGCAAATTGACGTGCGCAACAGCCTGTTCACCTCGCAGAACTACATGAAGTATACCAACGACGACAAGGGTTTCGAGGCAGGCAAGACCTACACCGTGAAGGTGGACCTTGAGAAGATGGGCGGCACCGACAACCTTGCCACCTACCCCCTCACCCTGCGCGAAATCAAGTTCACGCCCAACAAGAGCGCAGCCAAGGGCGAGCAGACCCTTAACCTCAAGGCCCTCTACTGCCACTACAATCTGGAGGCGACCGGCGTCGACGCCACAGTGGCCGAGGCCGCACGCCCGTCGGTGGCCGTTACAGGCAGCATGATTCACGTGAACGGAGCCTGCAGCGTGGCCATCTACAACGTGGCCGGCGCACTGGTGAGCACCGACAGCAGCGCTTCGGTTGCCCCCGGCATCTATGTGGTGGTGGCCAACGGCTACGCCATCAAGGTGCTTGTGAAGTAAGTCGGCACACATAGCAACGCTACACATAGGCAGCGCCCCGCTACTCACCGGTGGAGTAGCGGGGCGCTGTGCGTTTATCATTGCTCAAAGGCCGCAGCTAATCGGGGTCGACTATCCAGCCGTCGATGCTGCGCTGGTCGTCAGAGAAGTTCACCGCCACCTTATATTTCTTGCGTTGGTCAGCCGCAAACGCACTGGTGTAGCGCTTGCCATCGATTTGTCTCATAGCCGTGGAGGCATCATGCCCGTGCTTAAGTTCAAACACATATATGCTGCTGCGCGTGTACAGCACCAAGTCAATGCGTCCGTTGGCTGTGGCATGCTCAGCCTCAACGTGGGCGCCAACCATGGTGAAAATGGTGTAGAGCACGGCCTGATAGTGCCGTTCGTTACGGTTGACCAGCGTGTAGGGGAATGCATCGTAGAACCGCTTCAAATCGTGCATGAATGAGTCCATGTCGTCGCCAAGGAGCAGATTGTGCACAAACGAGAAATACAATGCGTCGCGCTTGCCAATGCCATCGGGGACAAAATAGCGCAAAAGACTGTTGGAAAAACCATTTTTGACCTCTGCGTTTGGCCAGCCGAGGGTGTACTTTCCAAGCACGGGGTCGTATGACTTTATGGTGAGATAGCCGCTTTGATACAGCACTGGCACGGGATCGGAGATGCTGTCGGTGGGCGTGTCAAACCGGTCTTCAGTAGCCTCAACATTGTCGAGTTGCAGCATGTCGAGACCTTTTCCATGCAGCAGTTCGATTAAGAATGTGGGAGTGCCCGAAGCAAACCAATAATTCTTTATTTGCCCGTCCATAAACGAGTTGAGTAGGCTGTAGGGGTTATACACGTCGTGGCAGCCAGGGCTGAAGTGGTAGCCATCGTAATTCAGCTTTAGCCGCGCCATGGCATCGTCACGCGAAATGCCGAGTTTGCTGGCTATGTGGCCAACGCCTTCGGCAAACCTCTCTTCAAGTTCGCCTTCGGTGATGCCGCAAACGCAGGCAAACTCATCGCTCATGCTCACATTCTTAATGCTGTTGAGTTCGCTGAATATGCTCATCTGGCTGAATTTTGAAATGCCGGTAATGAACACGAACCTCAGCATCTGCTCCTTGCTCTTGAGCGGGCTGAAGAGGTCGCGCATAATGCCGCGAATCGCACTCTGGCTTTGTGGCGATGACAGCGAGTCGAGCATGGGAGCGTCATATTCGTCCACAAGCACCACCACCTTTTGCCGCGACTGACGGCTGGCAGCGTCAATTATCCGGCCGAGCCTCGACCCATAGGCAGTGGGCGAAATCGGTTCAATTCCATATTTGGTCTCAAGTTCCGACAAAATTCCTCCAATGTTGCTGTGCGCGGCCGCCACATCGCTATAGCGGCCTATGCTCAAATCAATGTGCACTACAGGATATCTCACCCAATCTTTTTCAAGCCCTTCCATCTTTAGTCCGGCAAAAAGGCTGCGGCGGCCTTCAAAATAGGCTTGCAAGGTGGTCACTAACAGCGACTTTCCAAACCGTCTGGGGCGGCTGAGAAAGCAATACTTTGCATAATTTGCCAATTTGAAGGCCAAATCAGTCTTATCGGCATAGGCATATCCGCCCTGAATTATCTCAGAGAACGTCTGTATGCCTATAGGATATTTTGGTGTAGCCATATATATATTGTGCAGTGTTGATGATATGCGCAAAAGTAATGTTTTTTTCGCAGTTATGCGCATTTGGCGTGTCCATTTGCTTTGTCGGACATGCGGGACTTGTGTCAGTTGACGGCCACGGTGGCGGTGGTGTAGGAGTTTTTGCAGCGGATGTAGAGGGTGTGACGGCCGGTGGCGACTCCGGACTGCACGGTGAGGCGGAAGGTGGTGGAATTGCGTGTGGAACCTGCCTCCTCAACGCTTATGGCCGCGCGCGACCCGGCTGCCACTTCGGCTTCACACCCCTTGTGGCGCACCACGGCGAGGGTGCTCTGCTCGCCTGCCGAGGCGTTGATGGTGGCAATGGTGCTGCCCCACTCGGGCAGCGAGAGGGTGCGGGGCGCGTATTGCGCATAGTTGACCACGGCTCCCACATTCGTCTTGCCGTCTTTTATCCACGAGTCGACCCACATGCGGCGGTAGGTGGAATTAATGGCTATGCCCACACAGCCCGAAGGAAAGCGGTGCACGCTCTCGCGGCTCATAAGCAGGTAGCCCTCATCGGGCTGCACGGCGGCCTGGTTGGTGAGCGTGGTGATGTCGGGGTCGGCCTCCTCCACATGCCCCAGGTCGAGAACCTGGCCATAGTCGCAAATGAAGTTATCGGCCGTGGTGAAGTTGTGGTTGCGGTCGATATACACATCGGTGGTTGCGAGCAGCGTGCGGCCGTGGTCCTCGTCCATCATATTCTGTGTGGCCATGTCGTAGGGCAGGCTGAAGGGGTCTTCATCGTTGCACGAGCACAGGGCCGCGCACATTGCCGCGGCGGCCAAGAGAGTATGCCTGAATTTGAGTGTCATATAAACGTATTAAAGTGCTTTAGAAGTTATATGTGCAAAATTAGCAGTAGTTGCCGTTTGCGGCAAAGCAAGACGGAAAATGTAACACAGTTGTGGCAATTACGAACACACAAAGGCTTGGGCACACAACGGCGCTGCCACTCCGGCAGCAATCGCGGCCAGGGCAGCCCGACATTCGGCGCAAGCCCAAAGGAGGCTCGGAGCTAAAAGTTGTAGCGCAGGCCGGCGGTGGTGACCGACTGGTTGTAGTCGCTCACTATCTGGTAGCGCCACTCGGTGAAGAATGTGAAGTGGTCGGCAATGGTGTATTCGGCACCGCAGCCCACATTGGCTCCGCAGTGGTCCGACTTCACCTTGTTGTCAAGCAGCCCGTCGGGATAGCTGTAGTCCCAGTGCTGATAGGTGAAGCCCACATAGGGGTAGATGTTGAAGCCGGCATATGTGTGAATCACATACTGGGCGTTGATGTTGACGTTCGAC
>CALBLR010000386.1 GCA_937896015.1 uncultured Prevotellaceae bacterium
GGCCATATATTGGAATCCCATTTTTTTTGCGTATGCATCTAGTCGCTGGTCTGCGCTGCATATCACATGCTCATTGTAGCCGCGCTCCTTGAAGTGCGTAAACTGGTCTCCAATGAAGTAGTGCAGCTGATAGTAAATGGTGAGTACGTGTAGAATGTTGTGCTTGTCTCTGTGTATCATTTCTCCAAAAGTTGCTTGTAAAGGGCGAGGTAGTTGCGGGCCATCACCGTGATGTCATACTGCCGCGCCTTGCGCTGGCAGGCCTCGGCCACGGCACGGTAGCGCGCAGGGTCGCTGCAAAGGCCTCTTATGGCCTGGGCAAAGCCATCGGCATTGCCCTCGGCCACCAGCACGCCGTGCCCCTCAACAATTTCGCGCAGGCCATCCACGTCGCTGGCCACAAACGGCCGGCCGCTGGCCATGCCTTCTATGCTCGACAGGCTCAGCCCCTCCCAGTGGCTGCTGAGCGCCACCACATCGCTCTCGCGCAGCAGCCGCGGCACGTCGGTGCACACGCCCGTCATCTCCACCCTGTCGGCCACGCCCAGCCGTTCGGCCAGCGCTGCCACTTCGGCTCGGCGCGTGCCGTCGCCCACCAGCCGCAGCCTATAGCGCTCGGGCAGCTGTGCAATGGCGCGCACCAGCGTGTCTTGGTCCTTTGCAGCGCCAAAACTCGCCACCATACTCACCAAATGCGGCCCGTCGGGGTCAACGCTTTTAATCGGGCATAGAAATCGCGACGTGTCCACACCGTTGTATATGGTGGTGATGCTCGGCCTTGGGCCTATATACTGTTCCAGATTGGCCTGCGTCTTGTCGCTTATGCACACAATGCTGTCATACTGGGCATACATCAGCCTGTCCACTGGGCGCAGTGCCCTTATTGAGCGGCGGCGGTTTGTGGCACTGTGCTCAGTGGTAACCAGCCGCACGCAGCTGCCGCTCAGCATCCGGGCCACTGGGGCAAACAGCTGGCAGGCAGTGTTGTGGGTGTGCACCACATCATAGTGGCCGTGGCGCATGAGCCGCGCCAGCCGCCATGCGCTCACGGGGTTGTAGGTGGCGGTGCCCGTGCCGAGGCAGCGCACCGCGATGCCCGCAGCCACCACCTCACGCTTAAATGGCGTGTCGTGCCCGTCAAACAGAGCCAGCTCCACATCGCAGCCCAGCCGCCGCAACTGCGGCAGCAAGTCCACCATCAGATGCTCGGCCCCGCCAGTCTCCATCGACGTTATCACATGCAATACTCTCATCTCCTAAATATAAGTTTGTATGGCTTCCCTCAGATTTCCACAGATTATCACAGATTTATGAAATTGAGCGATATAACAATCCGTGCAAATAAAAAATCCGTGTAAATCTGTGTCGATCTGTGGGAGCCTTAAAAACAGCATCTGTGGAAGTCCCAAAAAGTAAATGAAATCTGTGGGAGACCCATAACGCTAAGAACTGTGGAGGTCGCGCAGATGCATAAGCCACCCCAGCGGCCAGACGGCGTTCCACAGTAGCGGCAGCCGAGGCACCCTGCTGAACTTCTTGCAGCACAGCCTGAACCGCCAGTAGTTGATGGCCGCCTTCAGCTTCTGCCCCCAAGGAATATCCGACGACAGCAATTCAGCATAATATGTTGTACTGGCTACAGGACTTTGTCGGCGCACACGCACAATGTTGTCCGTGAGGCCGCCATCCTGATATTCGGCTATGTAAATAACCTTGTTGAAGTATCTTAGCTTGTATTTATGGGCAATTCTGTTCCACACCAGCGCTTCCGGACAAAATTTCTCTCCCTCAACCTCAGGAAATGGAAACTCCCTCATCACGCAAGTTTTGAACACTTCGGCAAGGTCTCCAGTGACGCGGTGCTTAAACCTGATGTCCATTGAGTTGCACTCAATGAAGTCTTGCGCCAGGCCGCTGCCAATCACCTTGCCGCCATATGTGGCGTCAAGTCCGGCCACGCCGCCTATGCTGCTGTCGCACTTCGAATATTCCGCGGCAATGCATTGCAGCGAGTCTGCCGGCAGATAGTCGTCGCTGTCCACAATGAAAAACAATTCACCCTTGGCCTGGCTCACACCATGGTTAATGGCGCGGTGCTTGCCGCCGTTGCGCTGGCTCAGGTACTTTATGTCAATCTGCCGCTCGGCAATGAAACCCTGCACAAGGCTGGCAGTGCCGTCGGTCGAGCCGTCGTCAACTATCACCCACTCAAAGTCGGTGAACCGCTGCGCGCACAGGCTCTCGTAGAGTCTGCCCAGCAAATGTGCGCGGTTGTATGTGGGAGTGAAAACCGTTATCAGCATACGCTTTTTGATGCTTTATTTATAGAACTTGTCAAGGTCGTATTTGCCGTCATACTCGTAAACATCGTGG
>CALBLR010000387.1 GCA_937896015.1 uncultured Prevotellaceae bacterium
TACACCAAGATGCAGGTCTACACCAACGCCGACTCGCCGCGCGATGCCAAGGTGGCACGCCGCTTTGGCGCCAAGGGCATCGGCCTGTGCCGCACCGAGCACATGTTCTTTGAGGGCGACCGCATCAAGGCCATGCGCGAGATGATCATCGCCAGCGATGAGGAGAACCGCCGCATTGCCCTCGACAAGCTGCTGCCGCTGCAGCGTGGCGACTTCGAAGGCATATTCGAAGCCATGGACGGCTGCGAGGTCACCATCCGCCTGCTCGATCCGCCGTTGCACGAGTTTGTGCCCCACCAGCTGGCCACTCAGAAGGAACTGGCCGAGGAAGTGGGCATCTCGGTAGAGAAGGTTAAGCAGATTTGTGACAGCCTCGAGGAGTTCAACCCCATGCTGGGTCACCGCGGCTGCCGTCTGGGCAACACCTATCCCGAAATCACCGAGATGCAGGCACGCGCCATCATCGAGGCAGCGCTCAACGTCAAGGGCCGCGGCATCGACGTGCACCCCAAAATCATGGTGCCACTGGTGGGCGTACTGCCCGAAATCCAGCGCCAGGCCGACATCATCAACCGCACCGCTCAGCAAGTGTTTGAGGAGCGCGGCGAGACTGTGGCCTACAAGATTGGCACAATGATCGAGATTCCGCGCGCAGCCCTCGTGGCCAATGAAATCGCCACCGTGGCCGACTTCTTCTCATTCGGCACCAACGACCTCACACAGCTCACATTCGGCTATTCGCGCGATGATGCCCCCAAGTTCCTTGGCGCATACAAGAAGCTTGGCATCATCAAAGTCGACCCGTTTGAAGTGCTCGACCAGGAAGGCGTTGGCCAGCTCGTGAAGATGGGTGTGGAGCGCGGCCGCGCCACCAAGCCCGACCTCAACGTAGGTATCTGCGGCGAGCACGGCGGCGAGCCCTCGTCGGTTAAGTTCTGTGCCCGTCTGGGCATGAACTACGTGTCGTGCAGCCCCTACCGCGTGCCCATTGCCCGCGTAGCCGCCGCCCAGGCCGCTGTCGAAGAATAACCCCGGCAATTTAGCAACACAAACAATAACAGATTTAGGCTGTAAACCCCGCCACCGCGCAGGGCCTACAGCCTAAATCTGTTTTTATAAAAAAGACAAGGGCCGGTAGCTGTGTTATCTGCCGGCCCGCTAATGTTTCTTAATGGATGAAAGTCATTTTGCCTGTTTTCTCCAGTCGTATTTTGGGCGGCTCGAGGTAATACACGCTTTCGCCCGACTCGTTGTACTGCGAATTGTGTCCTACCACCCTTATCTCGTATGGGGCATTGTGGGAGTAGATGTCCTTGGGCAGTTCCACTTGCAGCAGGTAGCACATGTCATTTCCAGCACTGTTTCCCTTGTCTTGCATTGTTAGTGGCTGAATGGAATATATTTGCAGCGGTTTGCCGTCGGCATATACTTCAAATGTCATATACTTGGGCTCTACCGTTACAATGGAGTGCTTTTCTGCATCGGCTTTATTCACAAAGTTTTGGTAGGCGAGGACTTTCGTAACGCTCCTTGGCCTGCATCTCCTGTCGTCCGCCATATTCTAAAAAAGCCGTTGTCCCATACAATTCCAGTTTGTCATATCGGATATTAAGTGTAATGTCGCGGTCAGCGACAACGTTCCATGCCCAAAATTCAAGTTTCATGTCTTTGTGGGCCACTTTCAGCTCCCGGGGATATTCGTTGATTCGCATTGCTGCAATGGCGGCATATCGTCCTTTGGGAATGCTGTCGAGGGTGTATAGGCCTTGTGGGTCGCTTGTGGTTTCATAGGCTTCGGTGAAATCGGGATTGTAGATCAGCACAGTGCAGGAGTCCACGGGACGTCCGTTGTAGTCAGTGACTTTTCCATGAATTCTAACCAAATAAAATTTTCATAATGTTGTGTCTGTTTAATTATTTTGCTGCATTGTGTGTGGAGGCTACTGGCCTTTGAGGGCGAGGAGGCAGGTGCCGTTGTGGTAATGGATGTCGATGATGCCCATTTCACACAGGTTCACCACCGACTCTTCGGCCTTAAGACGCGATGTGTGGGCCAGTCGGGCGTATCCGTTTAGGCTGATGCCGCCGTGGGTGCGCAGGTAGTCGAGCAGGGCGCGCTCGCTGTCGGTGTAGCTCAGCACGGGTGCGCTTTCATCGCTTGAGCTGCCTTGCAGCACCCGCACGTGCACCG
>CALBLR010000388.1 GCA_937896015.1 uncultured Prevotellaceae bacterium
TTAGCGAAATCATCTCGTTGTAAAGGTTGGTATTGGAGTTTGCAAGTCCCATATCAGAGAATTGACCGAACTCTTTTGACAGTGATGAGTTGCTATTATCGTCCTTTATAAGGATAGATGCCTGTCGGGTGTATATTGGCTGCGTTACCAGTATATATAAAGCAGCCAAAGAGAAAGCCAAGACAAGTGAAACCAGGAACCAGTACCATTTTGAAGTGCACAGGTAAACCAATTCTTGAATCTTTATTGAGCCGTCGTCTTGTCCGCTTTGCTTTGACGCATCATAGCCATATCCGTAAGTTTCTTCTGCCATAGTGTGCGATTAATTATTTTATTACCAGTACTGCTATTGAAGTTAGTAATGAGGCGATTGAAATCCAGAACGAGGTGGAGCGGATGTTGTTGCCGTTGACTGTGGCCTCGCGGGCTCGGGTGTCGTTGGGCTCAACGTAGATCATGTCGTTCTGGCGCAGATAGTAGGCCGGCGAGTTGTAGAGCTTCTGCGGGTCGGTGAGGTCGATGCGGTATGACATCAGCTTGCCGTTTTCCTCACGGGTGAGGAGCACGCTTTGGCGCTTGCCATATATGGTGAGGTCGCCGGCGCGGCTCAAGGCGTCGATAAGCGTCACCTTGTCGTGGTCGATGTTGAAGCGGCCGGGCTCCTTCACCTCGCCCAGCAGCGAATATGTGAGGTCGAGGAAACTGACGGTGACGGTGGGATCTTTAATCAGGTTCTTGTCGATGAGCATGCCGCGGATATATTTCACAATTTCGCTGCGGGTCATGCCCTCCACGTGCAGCGTGCCGAGCACAGGGAAGTCGATGTTGCCGTTTTCGTCGACGGTGTACGACGTGATTTGCGATGTGTTGAGCTGCACATCGGACGACGATGCACTGTAGTGGCCCACAATGGGCAGGTTGAACAGGTAGGCAAGCTCTGGATTTTTGCTGCTAACCAAAATCGAGAGTTTGTCGCCCTGCTGCGCCGTGATGATTCTCGGCGCCTGAAGCTGCGTGATTTCGCCGTCGGGCATATTTTGGAAATATCCTATCTGGGGAGTCTGACAGGCGCTGAGCATCAGTGCCGCCGCTGCCGCAAGCAAGTAGTTTTTAAGTTTCATATATCGTTGTTTTTTTGTTTCTTTATTAATCTCGTTATCACAACATTTATTCCTGCCCAAAGCGCGGCCTCAATCAAGAGTACCGCGTTCACGTTGATGATGCTCGACAGTGCAACGGCCGAGGCTGTCATCACCACAGCTGCTGTGAGCACGCACAGCAACGCATGCCGCTGCGGCATTTGCAACGCAAGAAACTTGTGATGAATGTGCCCCTTGTCGGCCATGAACATGTTGTGGCCTTGAAGGCAGCGGTTGCACACCACGCGCACCACATCGTAGCACGGCAGAATTAGCGGTGCAAAGGCCACCACCATGGGGTTCTGGCCCGTCTCCCCGCCTATATGCGCATTGCTTATGGCCACCCCCATGGCGCACATTAGCAGGCCCAGCATCAGCGACCCGGTGTCGCCGAGGAATATCTTGTTGCGCTTGGCGGCTGTGCCGTGCATATTATACCACATGAATGGCAGCAGGGCTCCGATGACCACCACGCCGCATGCAGAATGCAGCCACATCTGCGCCGAGGCAAACAATGCCGTGTAGTAGCACAGGGCAAGCACACAAAGGCCTGAGGCGAGGCCATCGATGCCGTCGATGAAATTAACGGCGTTGGTCACCAGCAGCACCGCCAGCACAGTCACAGCCCAGCCGGCGCCCTCGGGCAGGGCATTGACGCCCGCTATGCCGCAAAAGTCCTTGACCCAGAGGCCTGATGCGCAAAGCAGCAAGGCAGCAATGATTTGGCCCACAAACTTGGCGCGGTAGCGCAGGCCCACCACATCGTCGGCCAAGCCGAAAAGCAGCATCACCGCACCGGCTCCACCCAGGCAGCCAAGCGATGTGCCATAGGCTTCGAGCGCCGGGAGCTCGACAAGCATTTTTATAACCCACATAAGCAGCGCTGCAAGCAATACCGACACAGATATTGCCACGCCGCCAATGCGGGGCACATCACCTTTATGTATTTTGCGGGCATTGGGGTGGTCGAGCATATTCGAGCTGAATGATGCGTTAAGCAGGCAGGGAATAACCAGCGCGGTTACCGCCATGTTGACCACAAAGGCCAATGCCAATTCAGTAATTATCATAACAAGTCTATTCAACTTTGACAGCCTGCGGCCATCTGAGGGCGGCCCTTTCTGCCAAAACAAGTGAGGACGGTTTTTACAAACACCCCCTCAACACTGATTACATTTCGAGTGCATCGGCGCCGCAGAAGGAGCGGCACCACACATCATTGTACAAATTTAAGTAAAATTTCCCTTATACACAATTTAATTCAGGCAATGCCAGCAAAACACTGCACTAAACGGCAAAAAAAATCCCCTGGCAAAAACTGCCAAGGGATTGCAAGCTGTTTAGAAGTTATTATAAATGGGGACACTCGCAGCCTGCAAGCGGCAGGCACGGATCCTCACTTTTTCTTTACTTACCATTCTGCTCATAGTAGAGTGTGCGCGAAGTCTGGTCGCACACCTCATCGGGACCGAAGTATTGGATCGGGCCAGGATAAGTGTAGCAAGTCTCCTTTGCCCACTTTGCGCGATGCTTGGCAAACTCCTGGAATGGACGGCCATTGAGGTCGACAAGAGCCTTCTTGATTACAGGCTTCTTCTCGCCGTTGCGCTGCTCCATGTTCATCATCATGGTGATGGGTATGCCGCCGGCAACCCACTGCACAGAGGGCTTTGAGAGGTTGCGTATCGACGACATGTAGCCAGTGGCGCCGCAGTTGATGAGCTGAGCGGCGTTGTAGCCCAGGGCATAGCAGTAGTCGGCGTCGAAGTTCGACGGGTCGGCGCAGCGGCCTTCGTAGCCGAAGAAGTGGTGCAGGGCTGAATATTTGCCCACATACTTGCCTTCGGCCTTCATCTGCTCGAGCTTCTTGCCCACCATGTCGCTAAGCAGCTTCTCGGTCTCGATGAGCGAAACCTGCACGTTGCCGTGAGGGTCGCGGTCGAGCGACAGCTGGCGTGCCACGCCCTCGGGGAGGCTTGCGAATGTCTCCGC
>CALBLR010000389.1 GCA_937896015.1 uncultured Prevotellaceae bacterium
TGAGCTATCTGCGCAAGACCAACCGCTACTACACCTGCTTTCAGCTGCCCAACATCGAGCGGCACTTCAACCTGCTGATGCAGCGGTCGGACCACAGCGGCAACCTGCCGCTGATAAGGGGCTTCTTCAACGAGGTGAAGGCCGAGCTCGAAAGCCGCATCGCCGCCGACGAGCGGCAGTGGTTTCCCGAGATACTCGACATGGAGCGCTCAGTGGGCCACACCGGCGATGTGGAGATGACGCCAGCCAGCTTTGACGACGGCCACGACACGGTGGAAGACAAAATCGACGACCTCACCAACATGCTGGTGCGCCACCTCAACGGCGACTACGACCTGAACCTGTGCAATGCCGTGGTGCTGGCCGTGTTCACGCTGAAGCGCGACATTATGAAGAACAACCGCATCCGCTACCGCCTGCTGCAGCCGCTGTCCAACCTCATGAGCAACAACTGACCCGCCGATGACAGCCTACATCATAACCACAAGCGCACTCACGGCCGTGGGCCTTAGGCACATATTGCACGGCACCTTCGGCATCGAGGCACACATCGCGCCCAGCGTGCAGGCAGTGGCGCAGTCGCAGGCCGCCGGCGAGAGCGACCTACTCTTTGCCGACGAGGCCACAGTGGCGGCCAACCTCGGCTTCTTCACCCCCAACAAGGCCAAGACGGTGGTCATCACCGCCGCCACACAGCACCTCGACGCCGAGCCGCACCTGATTTCGCAATCGGGCACCGAGAGCGACTTCATCGACTCGCTGGAGAGCATCATCCACAGCCGCCAGGCCGCCGGAGCGCAACCCGAGCAGGGCAAGCTGTCGGCCCGCGAGACCGAAGTGCTGCAACTGGTGGTGGCCGGCTGCATCAACAAGGAGATAGCCGACCGCCTACACATCAGCATCAACACTGTGCTCACCCACCGCAAAAACATCACCGCCAAACTGGGCATCAAAAGCGTGTCGGGCCTCAGCATCTACGCCATGATGAACGGCCTCGTCGCCCCCAAGTAACCCCACCCCCAACACACCCTTATCATCAACATATCGTTTTATTATGAAAGCACTTGCACAAGCAGCCATATTTAATTAACTTTGACATATGCTTTGAATAATGGTCAAACGAGATTATGGCAAGAACTATATATACTTATTTACACAACGACGACCTTAACGGATCGCGCTATATATCAATGGACGACTGCATGTGCGAATTGTATGATATCAAGAGGGACGATTCAAAGTTTATGCAGGATTTCAATGACAAATTACAAAAGCCAGCCCTATACATATTAATGAACGCAGCCACACGAAAAGCATATATTGGTGAAACAGATGATTTCATCAAGAGAATAAACCAGCATCTAATTAAAAAAGACTTTTGGAATGAGGTTTTTGTTTTTCTGGGGAGCAATGAAGCGGCCTTGAGCAAAACAGAAGTTCAATATTTAGAGTATCTGGCCTATAACAGAGCTATTGAAGTCAAATCATATGATTTGGCTGAAAACACACAATCACCTAAAAATCCGCACATGGGTGTTGTGCAGAAGGGCAAAGCTGACAAATTCTTCTCATATGTGCGTTTTCTGTCAAAATTCGCAGGAAACGACATATTTGAGAGTAGCACAAAAACAGTAGTGGCAAGTCCCATCGTCTTAAACACGCCTAAGGTAAGGCCAGTTGATATCCAATGCACAAGCGATGACCTAAAAGGCCGCGTCCTCTTCTCATTAAACGGAAATGGAAAATACAACAAGCGTGAGATAGTTCTTGCCATAGTAAAACAATTTCTGAAACTGTATCCAACGGCAACATTGAGCGAGTTGAAGAGCACATTCAGAAGGGAATTTCTTGGACGGTTTGCACAATTCGACTTTATTCAAGAGGACGTTGAAACGGCAAAAAAATGGAAGGAATTGGGAGAAGACCATGTGCACTACTTTATTAACGACGTGTTGAGAAGTGGCGATGGGGTTGATTTCGTGGTGTGCGTTGAATGGGACCGGACAAACATCATCAAGGTGCTTGGCATTGCAAAGGCTATGGGATGTACATTTGAAGTAATAAAGTGAGCGAAGCCTATTTAGGCAAGTTTACGTATTATTCATATGAAAAGCAACGGGAATGGGTGGCTGAGGGGCAGGAGCGAGATTCTGGGGAGGTATGCGCAAGGGCTGCCGGATGGGCAGGACCGGATTCAGGTGGCTTTTGACGGGCCCAACTATGGATGGATGCCTGTGCACTTCATTAAGAATGGGGTGGACATGGGCTTTGTTGAGTTCTCTGACGTGTATGACTGTTTTGAGCCTTTGCGTGAGTGGCTTGAGTCGGTGGCCTGCAACCAATGCAGCAACGCCAGCGTCGTGAACCTTGACTGCGAGGACTGGCAGGCGGTGTTGTATTATGAGCCGATTTGTTTTGGCTTATTAGTCAAAACGGGTGCTGAAAAGGCTCAAAAACCTAAAAACGCTGCGC
>CALBLR010000390.1 GCA_937896015.1 uncultured Prevotellaceae bacterium
TACCCCCCCCCGACAACTCGCACTGCGCATTCGCTTGTGTTCGAAAGTCGGGGGGGGGCTATCGATAGATATGTGCCTTCGGCACATTCATATCCCATTAGAATTGTTGCTTTTTCAGCGCCTTCGTCATGCCACGTCACTACATCTGTTTGGTGCATTTACACACACTAACTCGCTGGATTGCGACTTTTTCAGTGCTTTCGGCATGCAGCGTCCAACGGACGTAGCCAATGCAGCAAGTCGGAATGCAAATTGTTTGGTGCTGGGGTGTGTCGCTCTGGGTAATAGATTCGAAAAAATAAATTAAGGAGCCGGCGCTTCACAGCGTTGGCTCCTTAAAATCTACAATCTATAAAAACATATATATTTCATCAGAATAGAACCTTAGTGTGTCTAACAAATTAATTATGAAAAAACTTTTGTTATTTGTTACTCAAAGATAGCCACAGAAAAGCGATTGCGCAAATAATTCAGCAATTTTCTTCAAAAAAAATTACATTTTTTTATCCGACTTGCCACGCCGAAATTCTCGCTCGAGCGTAATTAGTTGATATGTAGCGTGTTATTCTTGATTAACACTTGTAAGCTAATTACACGATTTTTTGGCATTGGCCACCCGCGGTGTGCGTGATTAACTTCGCCGCAATGAAAACTATTTTTTTTGACGCATGACTATGAAAAGCAAACAATCAAGACTCACCATCATTCCACGCGCGGCCGCTGTGCTGGCCAACCAGGAGGCAGCCACTGCCGGCGTGGCCGACTCGGTGCTCAACATGCGCGAGCGTGAGCGGTCGTTGCAGGTGGCCGGCAACCCTGCCAGCTGCGGCTCGATAGCCGCCGGCAGCAAAATTCTGCTTGTTCACCACACCACATTCGGCGAGCGCATGCTCACATGCGCCGGCGGCCAGGTGTGCTGCGACGGCTCGCAACTGGTTCAGCTCGGCGGCGAGCCTGCGGGGGCGTGCGCCGTGGGCGACTTTGCGGTGGTGGCTCATGACGCCGGCCTGTGTGTGCTCCGCGCCACAGCCGGCGGCTACGATGAGCTCGACCCTGACGCTGCCTTGCCGCAAATCAGCATTGTCGAGGCCGAGCCGGCTACCCTTACGGGCACCGTTGCCGCATGCGCCTTCGAGCAGCCTTATGCCAGTTGGCCGGCGCGCCTCGCCACTGCCGACGCCGCCGCTTTGCGCTCGCGCCTGAAGAGCGCGTGGGCAAGTGTGAAGGCACAGGCTGCCGCGTCGGGCCAGTATGTGGGCCCGATGCTTGCCCGCTATGGGGTGCGCCTCTACGACGACACCTACCTGTGGCTTAGTGCGCCTGTGCTGCTTGGCGGCGGCACGGTGGGCGAAAACCGCATAACGGCCGATGTGCAGGTGGCCGACGGCAAATTCACTGGCGTGCCGGCCGCCGAGTTGGCAGTGAGCGCCTACAGGCTTGGGGTGTGCGTGCATAGCGGCATCGCCGCCGCATGGCATGGGGTGGTGAAGTCGGTCGACCTGCTTGTGGCCGACACCGTGGCCCCATTTGACGCAAGCGGCCAGCTCGACTACCGTGCGGCGGCAAGTGTGGGCTCGTCGCGCCGCAGTGTGCTCGAGTATGGCCTTAAGCCCATGGCGGTGCGCGGGGTGGCCGCTGCCGTCATGGCCGGGCAGTGGCGCGTGGCGGCCAGCTGCATGCGTCTTGGCCGCCTCGACTCGGGCGTGTTTGCGGCAGGCAATATGGCCAAGTCCACCTCGCGCCCCATCGACACCGCCGTATGCTATGCCTTGGCGGCTCCGCTCACCGTGGCGTCGGAACTCAATCGGCAGCAACTGTGCGGGGCCGAAAGCAGTGCGGGACGCCGCCTTATGCCGTCGGCTGTGATGGCCAGTGGAGGCCGCCTAATGGCTGGCGTGTCGGGCTGGATGATGGTCAACACTTGGGGCGCGGCTCAGTTTTGTGCGGGTGCGGCGGCGGGCGGTTGCGCAGTCACCGTCACGGCCACTCTTGCCACAAGCCACGGCACGGCCACAGTGGTCAGGCGCGAGCGGCTTGCCTTTGTCCCGCAGCAGCTGTCGCCCATGGTGTTTTATCCCGACAGCCGCGCCGTGGCCCTGCGCGTGCAGGTTGAGCCAGATTCTGGCGGCTGCACTGCCTGGGAGGCCGACCTGTCGCCCGCCGGCGCGCTTGATGCCGCGGTGGTGTGCAGCGGTGGCCTTGAACCGCAAAAGTTGGCCGCCTCCACAGCAATCAGCGCCACGGCGGCCGGTTTCACCGACGCCGTGCTGGGCTCGGTGGCCGTGAGCGTGCAGGGCAACCCCTTTGTGGCTGCCGGGACCCACACCGTGGGCGGCGACAGGGTGGTGGCTATGGCCGTGGCCAGCCGGCCTGTGTATTCAAGCGGCTTCGGACGCTATCCCGTGTATGTGTTTACGCGTGCCGGGGTTTATGCCATGCCGCAGCTAACTTCGGGAGGCTATGGCGAGGCGCGGCTGCTGCACCGCAGCCCCATGGCTGCCGGCGCGCATCCGGCCGAGGCTGGCGACTCGGTGTGCTATGTCGACGCCTCGTGCCGCCTGTGCCGTCTGCGCGGCTCGGAGCGGCGTGTGATGCTGAACGGAGTCGACGGCCTCTCGCAGCTGGCCCACATCCAGGCTTTTGACGAACTCGCTGTGCTGTCGCCGCAAGGGCAATTGCAGCATGTGCACCTCGACTCGGCGCGAGCCTGGCAGCGGTCGCTCTCGGCCAGCTCGCTCTATGGCTGCGACGGACGCGCCATTGCCGTGACGCAGGGTGGCGAGCTGCTCGATCTCAACACAGAGGAGGCAGCCACCGAGCAGCCCGTTTACTACCGCTCGATGCCTGTCGAACTGCTCGGCGGCGACCCATGCCGCCCGCTGAGTGTGATGTGGCGCATTGCCGCCAGTGGGGCGCGGTTGCGCCTGGGAGTGAACGGCGAGCGCGGGGTGAGCTGTCATGGCTTCGCTGTGGGGGGCGTGAGCGTGAGCGGCACTGTGGGCGCGCCTGTGGTGCAGCGGCTGGTGTCGCCGCCGGTGCGCACTGTGAGGCTGGTGATGAATGGAACGTTGCCAAGCGCAAGCCTCTTGCAGTCGGTCACAATAGTTGCACAAAGATGCCGGTGATGTGCCGTTTTGGCGCAATTGACGGCCCTAAGATGAATAATTGCGACTTTTTTTGCAATAAAAGTGATATTTTTTAATCAAATCTATTGCGGATTTAAAAAAAGTGAGTAATTTTGCAGCGTAATCCTGAATGAACGATGCCAAATGGCCGCTACAGGAAACGATAGCGCAGGCATCGCCGAAAACGATAGGGTTGCTGAAAATAAGATTCAAATAGTTGTTTTATAGATAATTGTGTATTTAAGGAAACGGGGTAGTCGCGAGACTGTCCCTTTTTTTGTTGTGGGCTGCCGTGAAGTCACGTCAGTCTTGCCGCCGCCAGGGTGAACACCCACACCCTGGCCCCTGCCGAGTGCAGCACCCGGGCGCATGTGAGCAGCGTTGCGCCCGTGGTCACCACATCGTCCACCAGCAGCACATTGTGCCCGTCCACATCGGCCTTGCCGCTCAGCGCATACAGTCCTTGCGAGTTCACCCACCGCTCGTGGGCGCTTTTACGCGTCTGTGTGTCGTGGGGGCGGGTGGCCTTCAGAGCCTCCACCACTGGGATGCCGAGCACGTCGGCCAGCCCCCGGGCTATGCGCTCGCTTTGGTTATAGCCGCGCTTGGCCAGCTTGGTGCGGTGCATGGGCACGGGCACTATGCAGTCGGCCTGGGCCAGAATGCCGCTCGGCGCCATTTGCCGCGCCGCCTGTGCCGCCAGCCAGCGGCCCATGCCGGGCATGCTGTGATACTTGATGTCGTGCAGAATTGCCGCATAGGGGGCGTCTTTCTCGTAATAGAAGTAGGCCGTGGCGCGCTCAATTGGCACCTGGCCGGCAAACAGCTGCTCCATGACGTTGAACTCGGTGTCTTCGAGGTGTGTCACCGGCAGGCGGTCGAGGCATCTGACGCACACCCACCGCTCGTGTCCCAGCAGCGGCTTGCCGCACACGGGGCACAGCCGCGGCATGAGCGTGTCGAGTGCGGCCCGCACTGTGGCCGCTATGCTGTCAGCAAGGCGGTTGGTCATAGTCGTCGGCGTTGTCGCCAAGCACCTGGCTCACGGCAGGGTAGAACACACTGGGCTCGAAGCCCCGGCTTGCAGCCAGCCTTAGCAGTGCAGCCCGCGCCTGCTGTGGCTCGCGGCCGGCCACGGCGCGGGCCTTGGCATTGAGCAGCTTGATGAGCGTGGCGTGGTAGTCGGCCTCGGCAATGCCGCCTATGGCCGCTTCGATTACGGGCTTCGACACGCCCTTGGCCTTGAGCATGAAGGCTATCTTTTGCCGGCCCCAGCCGTTGAAGGCAAACTTGTCGCGCGCATAGGCCCGCGCATAGCGCTCCTCGCTCAAGAAGTTTTCGCTCTTTAGCCGCGCCAATATCTTGTCGCAGTCGTCGGGCGTCACTCCCCAGCCCAGAATTTTTGTGCGCACGTCGCTCTCGGCCTGCTCGCTGCGCGAGCACAGCGCCGCAGCTCTGGCCAGCGCGGCCTCGGCGCTTATGGGTTTGCGCTTGTTAGTTGTTGGCATGGTTGCGTCTCTGCTGTCTGTGTCGTTGCTAATTGTGGTTCTGTGCTGCAAATATACGCCATTTCACATAAATTGGAAATAATTGGCGGCCATAGTTGCAGCGGGCAACGCATTTTTTGTGTAATTTTGTGGTCATAGTATCAAAGAAATATTAATTCACCTCACCAATATGAAAAAGTTAGACTTATTACTGGCAGAGAAACTGCTTAAAATCAGTGCGATCAAACTTCAGCCCGACGCTCCGTTCGTTTGGGCTTCGGGTTGGAACTCACCTATTTATACCGATAACCGCAAGACTCTGTCGTATCCCGACATCCGCAACTTCATCAAGGTGGAGCTGTCGCGCATCATTCTTGAGAACTTCAGCGAGGCCGAGGTGGTGGCTGGTGTGGCCACTGGTGCAATAGCTCAGGGCGCGCTGGTGGCCGACTGCCTGGGCCTGCCTTTCGTGTATGTGCGCTCCACTCCCAAAGACCACGGCTTGGAGAACCTGATTGAGGGCAACATCAAGCCCGGCCAGAAGGTGGTGATAGTGGAAGACCTCGTGTCTACTGGCAAGAGCAGCCTCAAGGCCGCCCAGGCGCTGCGCAACGCAGGCGCCGAGGTGGTGGGCATGGTGGCAATATTCTCTTATGAGTTCCCCATTGCTGCCGAGGCGTTTGCCAAGGAGGGCGTGAAACTTATCACCATCAGCAACTACACCTCAATGATCAAGGCTGCCGTGGCCACCAACTACATCAAGGAGGAAGATGTGGAATGCCTGCAGCAGTGGCGCGAGGACCCTGCCGTATGGACTCCGCGCAACGTAGACGTTGACTGATTAAAAACACCCGCTCAAAAAAACAGAAAATAGATATATGGAAACATACAAAAGCGACGTCGTGACCATCAACGCCGGCATCGATGCCGTGTTTGCACGCCTGTCGCACCCCGGCACATTCAACGATGTGCTCAAGTCGCAAGTCGAAGAGGCGGCGCAAAACCTGCCGCAAGATGTGCTCGACAACCTGAAAAGCGTGAAGTTTGAAGACGACTCGCTCGTCATCGAGTCGCCCATGGGCCCGCTCAAGCTGGGCGTGGTCGAGGCCGTTGAGCCCACCCGCATCGTGTATGGCGCGCAGCGCTCGCCAGTGGCGTTCAACCTCGAGATTGATCTTGAGAAGTCGTCCGATGCCCAGACCCAGGCCGTTGCGGCCATCAAGCTCGACATCCCCAAGCTGCTTGTGCCCATGGTGGGCAGCAAACTCAAGGAGGGAGCCAAGCAGTTTGGCAACATCCTGGCCAAGCTTCCCTACTGATAACTCAACAAACCAATATCGCGCAGCGGCTGCAATCCCCATGTTGCAGCCGCTGCGCGCGTCATTCCGGCTTCACGGCGGCGGCAAAGCGCTCGTTGCCAAACTGGTCGCGGCTCACGCTCACGCCCGTGTAGCCCATGCCGTCCAGCATGGCGGCCGTGGCGCGGCCCTGCGTGCGGTTGATTTCAAAATACAGCCGTCCGCCCGGCACCAGAGCCGCCGCGGCATAGCGGGCAATGGCGCGGTAATACAGCAGCGGGTCGCCGTCGGGCACCCACAGCGCGGTGCCGGGTTCGTAGTCGAGCACATTGGCCTCCAT
>CALBLR010000391.1 GCA_937896015.1 uncultured Prevotellaceae bacterium
CGCTGCCGCTGTTCGACGAAATAGTGGTAGCCATAGGCGTCAACTTCAGCAAGCACACGCTCACCCCGATGGAGCTGCGCAAGCGGTGGATAGAGAGCACATTCAGCCACGAGCCTAAGGTGCGGGTCATCACCTACACCGGGCTCACGGCCGACGCGGCGCGGCAGTGCGGAGCGCGCTACCTGCTGCGCGGCGTGCGCACCGTGGGCGACTTCGAGAGCGAGAAGACCATGGCCGAGGTCAACCGCGAGCTGTCGGGGCTGGAGACGGTGCTGCTCTACACCCTGCCCGAGTGCAGCCACATCAGCTCGAGCCTGGTGCGCGAGCTGGTGAAGTATGGCCAAAGCGTGGACCGCTACCTGCCCAAGGGGCTCGACCGCAGCCTGGTGCCGCCCGAGTGGACCGGCGCGGGGCAGAAATGACACAGATTTTTTCACAACACAATCACAAGAGACAGAACATAAACACATGGGAAAATTAAGGATAATCGTTGCGCTGGCCGTGATAGGCATGATGGCAGCCAGCGCGCAGCGTCTGCCCGAGGCGCTGCAAAAACTCATCAACGCCGAGTATGCCATAAGCAGCTGCTATGTCGACAGCGTTGACCAGAACAAACTGGTGGAGGACGCCATTACAGGCATGCTTGGCAAGCTCGACCCCCACTCCACCTACACCGGCGCAAAAGAGACCAAGGAGATGGAGGAGCCGCTGCAAGGCGAGTTCAGCGGCATCGGCATTCAGTTCAACATGCAAAAGGACACGCTGTATGTGATTCAGACCATAGCCGGCGGCCCGTCGGAGCGCGTGGGCATCCTGGCCGGCGACCGCATAGTGAGCGTGAACGACACCACCATTGCCGGCGTGAAGATGAAGAACACCGACATCATGAAGCGTCTGCGCGGCAAAAAGGGCACCAAGGTGACTGTGCAGGTGAAGCGCGCCGGCACCAGCAAGCTCATCACCTTCCGCATCACCCGCGACAAAATTCCGCTCTACAGCGTCGATGCCAAATACATGCTCAACGACACCACGGGCTACGTGCGCATTTCGCGCTTCGGAGCCAAGACCTACGACGAGATGATGGAGGCCCTGAAGGCACTTGAGGCGCAGGGCATGCGCCAGCTGGTGCTCGACCTGTCGGACAACGGCGGCGGATATATGCAGGCCGCCATTGAGATGAGCAACGAGTTTCTTGACGACGGCAGCATGATAGTGTACACCGAGGGCAGCAACGTGCCCCGCAGTGAGGCCCGCGCCCAGGGCAACGGCCGCTACCGCAGCCTGCCCATGGTGGTGATGGTGAACCAGTATTCGGCCTCGGCTGCCGAGATTTTCACCGGTGCCATGCAAGACTGGGACCGCGCCGTGGTGGTGGGCCGCCGCACATTTGCCAAGGGCCTGGTGCAGCGCCCCTTCCGCTTTGCCGACGGCTCGATGATGCGCCTCACCATTGCGCGCTATCACACCCCGTCGGGCCGCTGCATACAGAAGCCCTACACCAAGGGCAACCGCCGCGACTACGATGAAGACATAGTGCGCCGCCTGAAAGACGGCGAATACTACAACATCGACAGCATTCAGTTCAACGACTCGCTGCGCTACACCACCCTGCGCAACCACCGCACCATATATGGCGGCGGAGGCATAATGCCCGATGTGTATGTGCCCATCGACACCAGCGAATACAGCAACTACTACCGCGACATGGTGGCAAAAGGCATCGTGAACCAGTATTGCCTGGGCTATGTGGACAAGCACCGCAAGGAGCTGCAGCGCCGCTATGCCACGGTAGCCGACTTCGACCGCGGCTTTGAGGTGACCGACGCCGAGATGCAGAAGTTCATCGACATGGGCACTGCCGACAGCGTGAAGTTTGACGCCAAGCAGTATGCCACCAGCCGCGAAGTGCTGCGCAGCATCATCAAGGGCCTGATTGCCCGCGACGTGTATGCCGACCCGTCGGCCTACACCATCATAGTGAACCACCGCAACCGCGACCTCCAGGCCGCCCTTGCCGTGCTCAACGACCACAAGCGCTACAGCGACCTGATTAAGCACGGCAACCCCGAGTATGACGCCATTGCCGCCCGCCGCAAGGCCGCAACGGCCAAGAAGAAGTAAACAGCACATGCGCAAACAAAGGACGAACGCCGCACACTTCTGTGTGGCGTTCGTCCTTTATTGTTTACTGTGATGGGTGGGCTACCTTACTATGACTTTGCGGGCTTGCGGGCCTACCTTCACCACATAGGCGCCGGCGGGCACGCTAATAGTGGCGGCCTCGGCCACGCGGGCGTTATACATCAGCCGGCCGCTGAGGGCAAACACGCTCACCTGCTGGCCGCCGGCACCGCTCACGGCTATGCTGCCGCAGCCGGCCACGGCACGCCACGGGGCATCGCCAGCTATCTGCGCCACGCTGGTGTAGGGGGCATAGTCGCTGCACTCCACCGCCACACACATCGACATGGCCGACATAGCATTGACGTCAACCGTGCCCATGGAATACAGTATGCGAGCCAACCTGCCGGCATTGTCATACTCAAGGGTGAACGGCAGATTGGAGGAGTATACACGGCCGCCCATCACCGACGGCAGCAGCAGGTTGATCATGTGGCTGTCGTTGCCGGGCACATCGGTGAGGAACTGCGTCATAAAGTCGGGGAAGTCGGTGGGATAGGCTTGAACGCGATAGCTGTAGCCGTCGTTGTCGCTTATCGTCAGGTCGCCACTGGCGTCGTCGCGCAGCAGCCTTACCTCGATGCTGTCGTGCTCGTCGTTGTCATCGATGAGCACACACAGCGTGTCGGCCTTGGTGTAGGTGTCCACCTTGCCAATGAATTCGCCGCTGCTCATAGTGAAGCCTTGCAGGTCGTTGTCGCCGTTTTTCCAGTAGTCGGTGAGCAGCGACAGAGGCACGTCGTCGATAGTGAGCGGTGAGTTGAAGGCATTCATGTCCAGCTCGTGCAGCCTGTTGACGTTGGCCGCCTTGCCCCACTTAATGTCGCCAATGGTGAGCAAAGCCGTCGTGTCGCCGCGGCGGCACCGGGTGTAGGCCACCGATGTGGGCGCGCCCTGGCCGTTGGCCTCGAGCGTGGTGAAAGTTCTTGTCACTGTGCCGTAGTCATCGGCCTCGCTCAGAGTCACACTCTCGCCACGGCTGCCCGAGGCGGGGGTGTAGGTGATGCCGTTGCGCTGAAACTCGCTGTAGGTGGTGTCGGGCTCAAAAGTGCGCTTTTGGTAGTGGAATCCCGTGTAGCGCCGGCCGTCGGCGTAGCTGTAGGTCAGCGTGGCGAGGCTCGGAGTGGCAGGGCCGTCGGGGTCCGACTTCAGCAGCGAGCGCACTTCGATGACTGACGGCAGGTTGTAGTCGTTAAACGTCATCAGCGTGGTGTCGCGCAGCCACAGTCCCCCGCCCAGCCACGCCTGGCGCGTGATGCTGTTCATAAGGCCGCCTGCGGTGTAGCCCACCTTGCACACGTTGTGCTCCAGAGTGTCGCGGGCCACCGAGCCGTCGTCATTCGGGGTTTCGCTGTAGTAAGTCACCTTGATGGTGGCAGGCAGCTGGCGCGACGCGGTGAAGCGGCCATTGCTGGTGCTCACGGCATAGGTGGTGAGGTTCACGGGGTTGGCGGGTTTCGGTTTGGCTTTGCGCGGCAATGTGGAGGCCAACGGCGCTGCAGCTGCGCAGCACAGTCCTGTGGCCATGGCGGCCAATAGTAGTGAGTGCTTCATAAATCAGTTTTTTTGTGATTAATTGGTTGTTGATTTTCTGTC
>CALBLR010000392.1 GCA_937896015.1 uncultured Prevotellaceae bacterium
AGAACTTGATGAAAGCGCCCACCACCATAAGGCCGCACGAAAGCACTCCAGTGAAACGGATGCCCAGCTTGTCGAGGATGAGTCCGCCAAAGAACAGCATCAGCAGATACACATTAATTATACCATACGAGCCGGCAAAGAATCCATATTCCGAGCTTGTCCAGCCCATGCCACCCTGGGCCACCGGAGTTTCAAGCATACTTTCAAGGGGCGACACCACATCGGTGATGAAGTAGCCCATCATCATGGTGAAAGCCACGATTAACATGGCAATCCAGCGCATAGCGGCTGAATCGTTGAGTTGTTTTCTAATAATTTCAGTCATTATTCTATTTTTATAGTTCGTTTGCTCAAATCGGCTACAAAGGTACTTAATTCTACAGTCACACGCACGCAAATGCGCACAAATGTGGCGCTAAAAGTGTCATTTTGCTGGCAAAAGGGCACATCGCCGCCGCATGAATGCGAAATGGACGAAATTCGGTGTGGCTTGACGGCGGGTTAATCGGAATATTGTTGTATCTTTGTAAACATTGTAAACCCACAGACATAAAGCCTACAAAAAAGATATCGACAGTTTCAATGGTAATCCATTTTCACATAAATTACCGCACAAGCGGCTGCGAGTGCCTTGAGCTGATTTACGACTGCGGCCGGCAGGCATCGCTACGCCTGCACTCGTGCGACGGCAGCAACTGGGAAGGGCAGACGGAAGTGCCCCAAAACAGCGTCGGCTCCACACTCAGCTACCACTACCGGACCACCAGCCCCAACGGAGCAGTCCGCACCGAGTGGCACGCATTGCCACACACGCTGCACCTGCCGGCCGAAGCCTCGGGGGTGATAGAGGTGCACGACCGCTGGCGCGACTTCACGCCACTCACTCCACTTTGCACATCGGCCTTCACCGAATGCCTCAACAGGCGCAAGCGCAACGCCGACGCGCCGTCGGCACCGCCAGGCACCGCCACCATTGCCGTGCTTGCCCCGCAGCTCAGGTCGTGGCACTCGCTGCGACTGGCCGGCAGCAGCAAGCCACTGGGAGCGTGGGACACGGCCAAAGCAGTACCCATGCACGAGACGCAGCCATGCACATGGCAGACAAGCCTCGACGCAGCCGCCATGGCCGGTGCAGAATTTAAGTTCATAGCCGTGGACAGCCGCAGCGGCAGCGTAGAGTGGGAGTCGGGCTGCAACCGCAGCATCGGTCAGCTGCGCGCCGAGCCCGGCAAGGCCACAAGAATAGAGATGGGCGAAGCGCAGTTCAGCGGCATCGAGCCGCAGCGCATAGCAGGCACAGTGGTGCCGGTGTTCTCGCTAAAAAGCCGCGGCAGCTTT
>CALBLR010000393.1 GCA_937896015.1 uncultured Prevotellaceae bacterium
ATAATCTTTATTGTGTTGAGCAGCTTGCTGATGCCCTCAAGGGCGAAATACTCGGCCTGCACCGGTATTATCACGCTGTCGGCGGCGGTGAGCGCATTCACGGTGATAAGGCCCAGCGACGGGCTGCAGTCGATCAGCACGTAGTCGTAGTCGGCTTTCACCTCGGCAATGGCGCGTCGCAGCACATTCTCGCGGTCGGGCTTGTTGATGAGCTCAAGCTCTGCGCCCACCAGGTCGATGCGCGAGCCCACCAAGTCGAGGTTTTTCACGCACGTCGCCACCTGCGAGCCGCGCAGCGGATAGTCGTCGACGAGGCACTCATATATCGACGACGACATCTTCCTCGGGTCCACACCGAGGCCCGAAGTGGCGTTGGCCTGCGGGTCGGCGTCGAGCAGAAGCACTTTTTTGTGGCTGGCAGCGAGCGAGGCTGCAAGGTTGATTGCGGTGGTGGTCTTGCCCACACCGCCTTTTTGGTTTGCTATTGCAATTGTCTTTCCCATATACACAGAATGAAAATCGAATATTAAATCGCGATTCTTAACTTTTACGCGGTGCAAAGGAATTGATTTTAGTTTGAACCGACGGCAAGTTTTCAGTTAAAAATGGCTGAATTGTTGATAAGTTGGCATAATTGTTAATAACTTCGGCAGGCCGTCACACCACATTGTGCCTCAACCATGTAGGCCACCGGGGCAAGCCGTGGAACCATTAGTGGCCAGCCGTGGAACACAAGCCGGGCCACGGCCGGCAAGCATGCGGCAATTCAATACAAAGGCGGCTCATGCTCACGCACAAGCCGCTTGAAATTATAAACCTTAAAACATCTTTTACCAGGCCGCACCTATTCAGCTAAGCGGCCGTCTTCAATGTCCAATAACCTTTTTAACAATGTTACTTTCAAACACTACTCCTCACGGAGTCTTTTTACCTATTAATTAATTCCCGGCCAACAGCCTGCTCCATGCAGCCAACGAATGAGAAAACTGACAGCCACCGGCTGATGTCCTCTGCCTATGGCAGATGTGCAAGAGCGCCGTGTGAGTGAAGATTGCTTTTTTCACGCCAGTTTTTTCAGATTCTTGACATCAATGGTGATGGGCATTGGCAATGCCCAAAGGCTGCGTTGGTGGTCGGTTGTTTCAGTCCATAAGAGCCATTATGGGTGCAAAGATAACCTATTTTTTTAATCTGCAATGCATTCCGCTCTTTTTTGGCACAAAAAACAGGGCCCTCAGGCGTAGGTGCGCAGTGCCAAACCGGAACGCAAAATGCAATAAAGTTTAACAAAGTTGCTTTTAGTCGCGCAAATTTTGCTGAATTGTGATTTTTTTCGGATATTTGCCGCTATAATATTAAAGTGGCTTATTGTAGCCAATCAACTATCAGTGACATACAAGTAACGCGCATGCCGCGCGCCGCCCCCCACACGCGGGAGAAGCAAGCGACATGCGAATTTCAACACATTTATTATAAATACACATCACATGAGAAAATTACTTCTTTCTCTCACACTGGCCACACTGGCCGCACTCCAGGCACTGGCAGTGCCGGCCGACCCGCGCCCAGTGACAGTGACACAGCCCGACGGCTCACAGCTCACAATCAAGAACAACGGCGACGAATACTACAACTTCGTCACCACCGCCGATGGCTACACCATTGTGAAGAACCAGGCGGGATACTTCACCTATGCCCAGCTGGTGGACGGCAAGCTGGCCGCCAGCAGCACCATTGCGCGCGATGCGCAGCAGCGCACCGCCACCGAGAACGCAATGCTGCAGACCACTGGCAAGTGCCTCACCGACCGCGCCTCGGTGAGCACAGCCCGCAAGGCCCGCGCCTCACGCAACGAGGTGATGCAGAAGGCCAGCATCGACTACAAGAAGTTCCGCGGCCTGATTCTGCTGGTTGAGTTCAACGACTGCAAGTTCCGCCGCAGCGACCTGAGCACGTTCTACAACAATATGATTAACCAGCGCAACTACACCGGCTTCACCAACGAAGACGGCACGCCCAATGCCTACGGCAAATTCACCGGCAGCGTGCGCGACTACTTCTACGACAACTCGCTGGGCCAGTTCGACCCGCAGTTTGACGTGTACGGCCCCATCAGCGTGCCCTATTCGGTCGACGACCCCAAGCAGACGCAAAACGCCCGCACCATAATCAAGGCAGCCCTGCAAAAAGCCTACCAGAACTACAACATCGACTTTTCTCTCTATGACGCCAACGGCGACCGCATGGTGGACATGTTCTATGTGATATTCGCCGGCACAGGCTCGAACACCAATGCGTCGTCGAACCACGTGTGGCCGCACGCAAGCTCAATGACAGGCACATCGCTTGGCGGCTACGCCATGGGGCGCTATGCATGCTCCACCGAGCTGTATTATGAAAGCCCCCTCATATTCGACGGAATCGGCACCATTTGCCACGAGTTCACACACGTGCTGGGTCTGCCCGACCTTTATGACACCGACTACTCAACAAACGGCCAAAGCCACGACCCGGGCGAATGGGACGTGATGTCGGGCGGCAGCTACCTGAACTACGGCCGCACCCCGTGCGCCTACTCGGCCTACGACCGCTATGCCGCAGGCTTCATGACTCCCAAGGTGGTGACTCAGGGCGACTTCACGCTCAACAGCATCCAGCAGAACGAGGCTTTCCGTCTGAACACCAACAAGGCAAAGGAGTTCTTCCTGATTGAAAACCGCCAGCAGACTGGCTGGGACGCCTACCTGCCCGGCCACGGCATGGTGGTGGCCCGCGTGGACTCGACTAACGCCGTGTATTGGGTGAGCAACATGGTGAACGCCTACTCCAGCCGCAACTGCTATGAACTGCTGCGCGCAGGCAACAGCAAGACCGGCGCACTGGCCAGCGACCCGTTCCCCGGCACCACAGGCATGACCACCATAACCAACAACACCAACCCCGGATTTTTCACTCCGCTTGGCAACTCGGGCGAGTATGTGCTCAACGACATTGCCGAGAGCAATGGCGTGATCACATTCAGCGCCCTCAAGGCCGACGACGTGAAGAGCATAGTTGAAGACTTCGAGTCGATGCCCGTGGGCGCAAGCACATCGGAGAAGAACGTGAAGGGCAACTTCTGCAACTGGTCGTTCACACGCTGCCAGGTGACAGCGCCGGGCAGCGGCAAGTGCAACGGCACCCACTCGGTGGCCATGACCCTGCCTGGCAAGTTGGAGACCACCACCCGCACAGGCAAAAACGTGACCAAGGTGACATTTAACGTGTACAACCCCAGCAGCACCACCGCCAAATTTGTGTTCGACTACTCCACCGACTTCGGCAAAACGTGGACTCCGGTGAAGACCTCGGCAGGCGCCGACATGGCCGAAGTGGCCGGCAAGAGCGAAGGCACCACCGTGTCGTGGAACATAAAGGTTGACAACGCCAACGCCCTGCTGCGCGTCACTCAGCGCGCCGGCAGCCAGACGGCAAAGGTGTATATCGACGACTTCACCATCTACTACTCCAACGAGTTCAGCGGCGTCAACAGCATTGAGGCCAACGGCTCGACCGGCCTGAAGGTGACCAAGAGCGGCAACACCGCCATCGTGACTGGCGCAGCCGACGGCGCAGTGAACCTCTACACCGCAGGCGGACAGCTTGTGCAGAGCGTCAATGCCGTTGACGGCCAGGCTCAGCTGAGCGTGGAGGGACACGGATTCTACATCGTGAGCCAAGGCGGCAAGGCAGTGAAAGTGGTGTTCTAAGCACACATGCGAAGCATCTAAAAACAGCATTACATATTTTGGTGGCAGGGACCGAGCATCGGCCCCTGCCTTTTTTTGCCGTGCTGGCAAAAGGATAGCCAAGGCGGCAAAAAAGCACGCATATGTAAGTTCAAAGCGAACAGCCAGCGCGATGCGTGGTATGTTTTTTGTCGTTTTGTCGTTTATTATAAAAAAAGTGACTACATTTGCATAAAGTAGTGCAAATAAAGGAAACATTCATCGGTTTTAGGATATGGAAAAGATTGACAGTCTTGACAAAAAGATTTTGAAGATAGTGATGAAGAACGCCCGCATACCGTCGAAAGACGTGGCTGTGGAGTGCGGAGTGTCGCGTGCGGCGATTCACCAGCGCATACAGCGCATGATCGACACCCGCGTGATCACGGGTTCGGGCTATCACGTCGACCCGAAATCGGTGGGCTTTGCCACCTGCACCTACATAGGAGTGAAGCTGGAGCGAGGCTCAATGTATCGCAACGTGGTGCCCGAGTTCGAGAAAATCGACGAGATAGTGGAGTGCCACTTCACCACCGGCCCCTACACGCTGCTGCTCAAGCTGTATGCGCGCGACAACCAGCACCTCATGGAGCTGCTCAACGACAAGATTCAGCATATTCCCGGCGTCACCGCCACCGAGACGCTGATTTCGCTTGACGAGAGCATCAACCGTGAGATTCCCATCGAGGCAGCCAACCCCGATGTGCAATAAACCTACATTTTTTTGATGGAAGAGGAAGAATTCGACATACGCAACGAGCGAGTGAAGGGCGACAGCGACTTTGAAAAGGCACTGCGCCCTGTGCGCTTCGAGGACTTCGCCGGACAGGAAAAGATTATAGGCAACCTGCAAGTGTTTGTGCAGGCGGCCAAAATGCGCGGCGAGGCACTCGACCACATCCTGTTTCACGGCCCTCCGGGCCTGGGAAAGACCACGCTGAGCAACATCATTGCCAACGAGCTTGGAGTGGGCTTCAAGGTGACGTCGGGCCCCGTGCTCGACAAGCCAGGCGACCTGGCTGGCATCCTCACATCGCTTGAGGAAAACGATGTGCTGTTTATCGACGAGATTCACCGTCTGAGCCCCGTGGTGGAGGAATATCTGTACTCGGCCATGGAGGATTACCGCATCGACATAATGATCGACAAAGGCCCCGGCGCGCGCTCGGTGCAGCTGACGCTGGCACCATTCACCCTGATTGGCGCCACCACGCGCAGCGGCCTGCTCACCAGCCCTCTGCGCGCCCGCTTTGGCATCAACTGCCACCTGGAGTATTACGGCCACGATGTGCTTGAAAGCATCATCAAGCGCTCGGCCAGGCTGATGTCGGTGCCCATCACCGACGAGGCCGCACTCGAGATAGCCCTGCGCAGCCGCGGCACCCCCCGCATTGCCAACTCGCTGCTGCGCCGCGTGCGCGACTTCGCGCAGGTGAAGGGGTCGGGCAAAATCGACACCGCCATTGCGCGCTACGCCCTTGAGGCCCTCAACATCGACAAATACG
>CALBLR010000394.1 GCA_937896015.1 uncultured Prevotellaceae bacterium
GGCAGGCGACGACAGCCCCACCCCCATGATGAAGCTGCCCTGGTTGAGCACAATGGCCAGCAGCGAGGCAGTGAACAGGCGCAGCATGTCGCGCGGCGGCACATGCTCGGGCTTGTGGAAGGCCGACACTATCCAAAACAGCACCATGGCACCGAAAATGCGCATGTCGGTGAGCACGAGCGGAGTGACCACGCCGCCTGCCATCACCACCTTGGCCAGCGGCGACATCAGCCCCCAACTCACATTGGCGAGCAGCATCGAGCCGTGGCCCTTTAACGAGAATTTTTCCATAAATTTCAAATAGCCTAAATCCGAAAAAACGCCGCAAAATTACTGCAAATGTGCGGTAATGCAAAAAGCCGCATGCTTAAAAGCTAAAATTATTTGAAATCATTGAAAAGGTTTGGATAATTTGCGTAACTTTGGAAAGTAATACACAATGGTTGACTAATGAAATATCTAAAGCTCCCCGACGGCAAAACGCGAATACTCCCGTTCTATCTGGCAATGGAGGAATATGCGGCGCAAATAATTGGCGAAGACGACATATTCTTTATGTGGCAGGTGGAGCCCACCGTGATTTTCGGCCGCAACCAGCTGATTGAAAACGAAGTGAATTTGGACTACTGCCGCGAGCACGGCATTCACACCTACCGGCGCAAGAGCGGCGGCGGATGCGTGTATGCCGACATGAGCAACATCATGTTTTCCTACATAACGCGCAGCGACAACGTGCAGTTCACCTATGCGGCCTACACCCACGCGGTGGTGGCCATGCTCAAGGGGCTGGGGCTGAACGCCAGCGACACTGCCCGCAACGACATTCTGATTGACGGGCTCAAGGTGTCGGGCAACGCCTTCTACCACCTGCCCGGCCGCAGCATTGTGCACGGCACCATGCTCTACGACACCGACATGGCCAACATGATGAATGCCATAACCCCGTCGGCCGCCAAGCTGCAGGCCAATGGCGTGCAGTCGGTGCGCAACCACATAACCACCCTAAGCCAGCACCTCGGCATCAGCATTGAGGAGTTTAAGGACTACGTGAAGCGCACCATGTGCTCGGGCGAGATTGAACTCGGCCCGGCCGACGTGGCCAAGATAGAAGACATAATGCAGACCTACCTCAAGCCCGAGTTCATAATGGGCAGCAACCCGCGCTGCAACGTGCGCCGCTCGGTGCGCATCGAGGGCTGCGGCGAGTTTGAGGTGGCCCTGGAGCTTTACCACAACGTGATAAAGCGCATCAACATTGGCGGCGACTACTTTCTGGTGGGCGACTTCGACAGCGGCATAGCCAAGAGGCTTGAGGGCGTGCCCTACACCAAGCTCGACGTGGCCCGCGCGCTGGCCGGGGTTGACGTGAGCGAGATAATAATGAACTTAAATAACAAACAATTCATACACCTTTTATTTGACTAACGATATGGCAGAAAACAAAAGAACTTGCCTCTATGACAAGCACGTGGCTCTGGGTGCGCTCATGAGCCCGTTTGGCGGCTTTGACATGCCCATTCAGTATGCGGGCATAGTGGAGGAGCACAATGCGGTGCGCAACAGCGTGGGCGTGTTTGACGTGTCGCACATGGGCGAGGTGGAAATCACCGGACCCGATGCCGAAAAGTTTGTGAACCACATCTTCACCAACGACATCAAGGATGCCGAAAAGGGCAAAATATTCTACGGAATGATGCTCTACCCCAACGGCGGCACCGTCGACGACCTGCTGGTGTACAAGATGGGCGACAACGACCTGCTGCTGGTGATAAACGCAGCCAACATCGACAAGGACGTGGCCTGGATCAACGAGCAGGCCGAGGGCTACGACGTGAAGGTTGACCACCAGAGCGACTACTACGGCCAACTGGCCGTGCAGGGTCCCGAGGCCGAAGCCACGGTCGAGAAGGTGCTGGGCATAGGCTGCGCCGAGCTCACATTCTACACCTTCAAGACCACAGAATACGACGGCGAGACCATTATCGTGAGCCGCACCGGCTACACTGGCGAGGACGGGTTTGAAATCTACGCCAGCCACAAGGCCATTGTGAAGATGTGGGACCTGCTGATCTCGGCCGGCGTGCAGCCGTGCGGACTCGGCTGCCGCGACACGCTGCGCTTTGAGGTGGGTCTGCCGCTGTATGGCGACGAGCTGAGCGCCGACATCACCCCGATCATGGCGGGCTTGGGATTTTTTGTGAAGCTCGACAAGGACGAGTTCATTGGCAAAGACGCCGTGGCCAAGCAAAAGGCCGAGGGCGCGCCCATGAAGCTCGTTGGCCTTGAACTCGAGGGCAAGGCCATTCCGCGTCACGGCTACGACGTGCTCAACGCCGAGGGCGACACGGTGGGCAGCGTCACCACAGGCTACCACGCCATCTCGGTGGACAAGAGCATAGCCATGGCGTTTGTAAAGCCGCAGTATGCCGCGCTCGACACACCGCTTAGCGTGCGCATCCGCAAAAAGACGTTCCCCGCAGTGGTGGTGAAGAAAAAGTTCTACAAAAAGAGCTACAAGAAATAACTACAGTAAATTCATAACAAACAATCAAACTACAAAAAATAAAGTACTACTATGAGCAAGGTAATTGAAGGATTATATTATAGCGAATCACACGAATATGTGAAAGTTGAGGGCGAATATGGCTACATCGGCATCACCGACTATGCGCAGAAGGAACTGGGCAACGTGGTGTATGTGGACATGCCCGAGGTGGACGACGAGGTGGAAGCCGGCGAGGAGTTTGGCGCAGTGGAGAGCGTGAAGGCCGCAAGCGACCTCAACACCCCGGTGAGCGGCACTGTGGTCGAGGTGAACGAGGCACTGGAAGACGAGCCCGGCCTGATCAACAAGGACGCCTTTGCCAACTGGATTATTAAGGTGAAGATGAGCGACGC
>CALBLR010000395.1 GCA_937896015.1 uncultured Prevotellaceae bacterium
TCGCATACTTGGCGTGTGCATCAACCCCCGCAAGACCAACCTTTTCTAAGGTCTAAGCATAGCGCCAGGATTTGCCCCCTGGTGCAAGGCATAAAGCCCGGAACGCAATGGCGTGTTCCGGGCTTTTGCTCTATAATGGGTAGGGGTTGGACTTGAACGCGCATTTAGGTTTTTTATCCATATTTTAATATAAAATATTTTGCTGTCTCACTAATTATAGCTTACTTTGTTCAACTTTGTAAAGTAGATTAATGATACACAATTAAATCACTAATTAATAATTTTAATTTCATCAACATGAAGAAATTTTTACTCTCAGCAGCAGTTGCTGTAATGGCAGTGGCCAGCGCATCGGCCACTACCGACGGCGTTAAATACGCTACGGTTAACGGCGTCAGCATGACCAACAATTGGGTGCTTGACCGCGCGCACAACTTCGATGCAGCATTCAAGAATTCTCCCCTCAATGGTGCAACCCGCGCCCGCACAGCCGTTATGGCAAAGGGCAAAGTGTATGTTGCCCAGTCGGAGGCTAAGCAAGCCGTATATGTTAACGATGAAGGCAAGAACGACACTGTGATGCAGGCTCTCGTTCACGTTTACGACGTTAAGACTGGCGCTTTCGAGAAGTCGATTCCCGTTACTCTCGACGGCAAGCCTTATGGCGCTTTCCTCGGCGTTAACCAGATTGGCACCGATAGCTTCGGTCACCTTTGGGTAGCACCCTACACCAGCGAGAAGACTGCCACTATCCCCGTTTATCAGTTCGATCCCGCTTCGGGTGCTCTGACACTGGTGACCGAGCTAAGCAAGGGCGACAAAATCGCGCGTACCGACTACTTCGATGTGATTGGCGACATCACTCGCAAGGAAGCTGAGTGCACAATGATGACTCCCGGTACTCAGGTTGAGACCGTTTACCGCTGGCATGCCGACAAGGGCGGCGAATTCGAAGGCGGTTTCGACGGCGACACTTATCTCGACATCACTGAGTTCTATCCCGAAAGCTGCACACAGTGGAGCTACGGTCCTGTGGCCCGCATCGTGCTTGGCGACAGCGACGACAACCTCTATGCCGGCGAGCTCTTCTACATCGACGGCTTCAACAGCGCGCCTATCCTCTATCAGAACGACGGTTCTATGGCCGGCAGCTTCAACGGTGTTGATGCAAGCCTCGTTCCCGCAGCAGGCACCAACGGTGTGGCCGAGTTCCACCTGGGCGATGCCAGCGGCGAGAATGTGAAGAACTTCATCGTTTACTCAATGTATCAGTATGACAACCACGGCTGCCAGGCCAACATCTGCGAGCTGGGCGAAAACTCTTCGCTCGAGGGCATGAAGAAGTATTGGCAGACCGACTCTCTCGGTGGCACCAGCGACGGCGGCAACCGCATTCACAGCCTCAACGTGGAGTACTCTAAGGACTCTAAGGGCAACGACGTGGTGACCCTGTTCAGTTTCAAGTGCAACAACGGTATGGCCGTTTACACCATCTCGATGGGCGGCGAAAGCGGCGTCAACGGTGTTGAGGTAGCCGATGCAGCTCTCAATGTAGAGGGCAACGTGGTTAAGGTTTCTGCTCCCGCAGCCATCGAGGTTTACAACGTGGCTGGCCAGAAGGTGGCTGCTGCCAACGGCACCGAGCTCACCATCAACGGCAACGGCGCTTACATCGTGAAGGCTGTTGTGGCTGGCAAGACTCTCACCAAGAAGGTGGTGCTCTAATCACTGCATAAGACTCACTTAGCCGCTAAGCCGGCAAGCAAATAAATCCTACAGGCGGCTCTGTCCCAGCAGCGGGACGGAGCCGCTTTGTTTTTGCGCATGCATGGCCGTTTGTTATACCATTTTTAATGGTGGTTATGGTGCGCAGCTCGCCAAAAATGGCTAACTTAGCTGAAGCATTCAGCCATTGAGGCATAAACTATAAGCAACATTAATAAAACGAATAGAGAATGAAGAAAACTCTTACTCTTGCACTGCTTGCGGCGGCTTCGCTTGGGGCCGGCGCAAGCACCACCCACGCCCTGCGCGGCGTTGAATTTCAGGTGGACACACTGTTTCACAACCAAATCGGTCCGAGCACCACGCAGACGTCGCTGTGGTTTCACAACGACAACACCCTGCTGCGCGTGTTCTACACCACTATGGACATGACCAACCCGTATCTGTCGCTGGGCGGCGTGTGTGCCACCGACCACGTGGCCGGCAACGAGACCATCTCGGGCATGGCCAAGCGCAAGTCGCGCCCTGGCAACCGCTATTTCATTGGCGTCAACGGCGACTTCTTCTACACCAGCGGTCAAACCGTGCGCAAGGTGTCGCAGGTGGGCAGTCCTGTAGGCTCGACTGTGGTCGAAGGCGAAATTTACAAGGCCAACAATGGCGCGCGCGACTACAAGCAGCTAATCGTTGACCGCAGCGGCAATCTCTATGCCGACCCGTTCACCTTTGGCGGCACTGTGGTCAAGGCCGACGGCACATCGGCCCCCTTGGGCGGTGTGAACAATTGGGCCACTGGCGCATGGGACAAAATCACACTCTACACCGACCGCTACTATGGCAGCACCAACGAGGTGAACACCGGCACCGAGGTGAAGGCAGTGCTCGCCAAGGGCGAGACCTACAACGCCGCTGCGCCCTTCCGTCTGGTGGTGACTGGCGCGCCCAGCACCGCCGGCGACATGACCATCGATTCGGCCACGTTTGTAATTCACGGCCACGGTGCCACTGCCGACTTTGTGGCCGGCCTCAAAGAGGGCGATGTGGTTACGGTGACCCCCACTTGGACGGCCAACGGCGTCACGGTGAACCCGCTTGAAGTGGTGTCGGGCAATCCCAAAATTCTTGCCGGCGGCGAGGTGCTCGACAGCGAGGCCGACCGCGGCGACGCCAGCGGCAACCAGCCCCGAGCCGCCATCGGTTTTGCCGATGGTGGCAAGAAGGTGGTGTTTATGGTGGTCGACGGCCGTTCGCCTCTGTCCTACGGCGTACGCACCACCGTGCTCGCCGACCTCATGAAGTATGCCGGCGCCACCGATGGCATCAATATGGACGGCGGCGGCTCGGCTGTGCTCTACACCAGTGCCCTGGGCAACCGCAACCGCCCCAGCGACGGCACCGAGCGCGCCGACGGCAACGGCTTCTATGCCAAATACAGCTGCCCCGACGACAGCACTCTGGCCGCTATCCGCTTCATCGACTACAAGCTGGAGACTCCGAAATATGGCATCTACACACCCCACTTCTATGGCTATAACAAATATGGCGTGCTCATCGACC
>CALBLR010000396.1 GCA_937896015.1 uncultured Prevotellaceae bacterium
AACTGCAACCTGCTGAAGGGCGGCGATGTGGACAGCAACCCCGTGTTCAAGTTCATCGGCTACATGACCGGCTCGACCAAGGACTATGCCTTCGCCCCCTGCCTCAACGGCAGAACAAGCTCTGTGGGCACGCTCACATCGCCCGAACTCACCAGCGGCATTTCAACCCTGACGTTCAACTATGGCATGCCCTACACCGACAAGGCGCTGAAGTTCCGTGTCGACGTGCTGCAAGCAGGCGCGGTGGTGAAGTCGTTCACCGTCGAGCAGGCCAGCCCGGTGAAGTACACCGTCTACACCTTCAGCGAGGCCATAGATGTGGCCGGTAACTACAGCATCGAGTTCACCAACCTCTCGCCCACCAACACCAGCGAGGGCAACCGCGACCGCGTGGCCATCTGGAACATAACGTGGACGCAGCCGTCGACCAAGGTGGTGCGCGACCCGCGCTCGCGCGTGCGCTAATCAGCCTGTAGCATAGCACTCACATAGTCACCTGTGGGGTGGCGGACCCGTCGGGTCCGCCACCCCACACTATTTTAATCGTGAATATTTTGGCTGCGTTTGCAATAAAAGCAAATAATGTATTAACTTTGCGTGTTAATAGCAACACGATAATCACGGAATAGTAATGAAAGTCAAAATACATCGCGAAGGCCAGAACATAATATTTGTCCTCCTGTTCATATTGCTGGCCATTAATGTGCCCGCATATATGTTCATCGACTACCGCCCGATTTCCATTGCCATGATAGTGGTGTCGGTGGTGATGTTTCTGCTCGTGGTCAACTTTTTCCGTCTGCCCAAGCGCCACTTCAAGCACTGCGACGACCCTCTGGCTGTGGTGGCCTCGGTCGATGGCACCGTGGTGGCCCTCGAAGAGGTGTATGAGGACGAGTATCTGCACTGCAACATGATTCAGCTGTCGATATTCATGTCGGTGTTCAACGTGCATGCCAACTGGACCCCGGTGGCCGGCCTTGTGAAGTATGTGAAGCACCATGCAGGCCGCTTCATGGCAGCCTACCTGCCCAAGTCGAGCACCGAAAACGAGCGCTCGGCCATAGTCATTGAGGCCGCCAATGGCAAGGACATTCTGGTGCGCCAAATCGCCGGTGCCGTGGCCCGCCGCATAGTCACCTATGTGGAGCCGGGCGAGAGCGTGGACTTTGACGACCACATTGGCTTTATCAAATTCGGCTCGAGGGTGGACGTGTATCTGCCGCTCGACACCGAAATCTACGTTAAGCTCGGCGACAAGACTTGGGGCGGTGAAACCCTTGTGGCCAGGCTCAAGCCCGCCGGTGAGCAGAAGGCATAAATTCATATCAAACGGAAATCATTATGAGCAATATAGCATCAGCAATAAAAAACAGCATCCCCAACGCCATCACCAGTCTCAACCTGCTGTGTGGCGCTCTGGCCTGCGTGGCCGCATTCAGCGCCCTCGACCCCGTGTTAACCATTGGCGGCAGCCACGTGCTGGTGGGCTACGAGGTGGCATTCCTGCTGATTGCACTGGCTGCCGTGGCCGACTTCTTCGACGGCTTTGTGGCGCGCCTCATAGGCGCCGTGAGCGGCATAGGTAAGGAACTCGACTCGCTCAGCGACCTCGTGAGTTTCGGCCTCGCCCCGGCCATGGTGCTCTACAACCTGATGCGTGCGGCCCGTCCCGACAGTCTGCTGTGCTTCGCTGCCATGATCATCCCCGTGTTTGGCGCCTTGCGCCTGGCCAAGTTCAACGTTGACACCACCCAGAGCACCACATTCCGTGGCCTGCCCATTCCATCCAACGCCATATTTTGGATAGGCTTCACCTCGTGGTATGCCACCCACCACAGCGTCAGCCAGTGGGTGGTGGTGGCACTTGTGGTGGTGCTGTCGTTGCTCATGGTGTGCAACCTGCGCATGTTTTCGCTCAAGCTGCACAGCCTGCGCCTAAAAGACAGCTACCGGCAGTGGCTGCTTGCCGCCGCCTTTGTTGCCTTCGTGGCCATCGACGGCCTCTCGGGCCTTGCATGGGCCATAGCCTTCTACGTGCTGCTCTCTGCCGTAGCCGGCACCGGCGCCGAAAATCAAAAGTGATTTGCCCTCTGTGTCGTTTTATTGCCCGTATATGATGCTGTGTAAAACCCATAAAATTAGTGAATTATTGTAGGAACGAGGCGCGCCGAGAGTACTGTAAAAATCGCAATTCAGTCGAGTTGGCGTGTGATGAATCAACGAAAGCAGTAGGGATGTGGCATGTTACTTCCGCCATAATTTATTGCTAATCAATTAATTAATGTGAGTTCGATGAAAATAATCAAAAGAGGGTCAGCTGATTATCATAGACACGTTCCAGGTTGATCATCGGTTTTTTCGGGAACAGGCAATAGGCGGCGATGCCTCCGATTAAGTTGACGACGAAGTTTGGAAAGGAGCGGTGTCTGGAGTGCTCGATTTGGGCGATGTTTTTCAGCTCATCGTTAATTGTCTCTATAATGGCCCTCTTCCGCAGCAGGATCCTGTCGTACATCGGCTGCCGACCTCCTTTCATGTTGTTTTTCAGCTTGGTAATCAACTGTATCCCATCAATGAAGAGCTTGTTGAAGAGGCTCTTGCCGATATATCCCTTGTCGCCGACGAGTTTCCCGTAGATGAACTCCACAAAGGATTTGATCTTCAGTGGCTCGCGGTCATCGACATCGCCCGGGGTGATCATGAAGTTCAGAATCTCCCCCTTGTCATTGCATATCAGGCGCAGTTTGAAGCCGTAGAACCAGCCCAGCGAGCACTTGCCGCGCTGCGCTATCCCCTTGAACACCTTGTGCATGTGTATGCGCTGATTGCGGCACACTCTCAGCAGGGTGCTGTCTACGAAACTGATGCCCGTGCATTTGCCCAGGAGGCATTTCTTGACGAATATGACAAACCGCACCACCACGGATTTTTCCAGTTCGGTAAACCTGTTGTACGAAACCACACGTGGAAACAGGAGCCTGTGCCTGACGCATATCTCGTTCAGGTAAAAGTGTTTTAGGCATTTGTGATTGGAACTGTGGAACATTATCATGATGAGTATGATTTCGGCCTGTGACAGACGGCCGTCGCGGTGATAATCACGCTTTCTGCCTTTCCTTGGGGCGTCAAGCCCTCTGCGGTGGAGCATTGCGTTAAAAACTTTGCAGAGCTCGTCTGCCATTACAAAATTTCAGTAATTTTGTCGTCGGTGAGCATGGTGATAAGAGTATTTGTTTGAAATTCAGAACTTTAAAATTAATGCTTTTATTGCTAACCACC
>CALBLR010000397.1 GCA_937896015.1 uncultured Prevotellaceae bacterium
TGCAATGGCAATTATGAAAGAATAGTATGAATTACTTATAGTGACATATTGGATTCGTTACATTGCAGACCGCAAGGTCTGGAAGTCAAGCATAGGCCCCTGCCAGTGGGGCTTGGCTCTAATGCCTGTGAGAGGCGCACAAAAAGCAACAGTGAAAATCGGCGGCCGCCACATTTGCACAAGGCCGCTATCATGAGCAAAATGCACACATCGTTTCGTTTGATGACGCGCATACTGCCACCCGAGGGGGCTCTGAAACGACCGCAAAGCATCTAAGTGCTTCTGCGACAGCGACACACAAGATGGCGCGACGGCGCAAAAGCCCTTGGACACAGAGCCACGAAAGAGGCAATGGTGCCGAATCAAAAAATCAAAGAGCCGGAATGCGGGATGCATTCCGGCTCTTTTTTTCGTGCATGTGCGCACGCACGTCACTTGCGCGGAGTGTAGCGCAGCCACAGCGTGTCGGTGCCCTCCATGCGCTCCACGCTCTGCAGACTGAGCAGCGTCGCTGGCCGGCCGGGATCGTCGATGCCGTCGAACACCGAGGCCATGCCCTTGCGTCCGTCGATGCCGGGGCCTATCATCACGCTTATCTCGTCGAGCAGCCCAGCGGCAAGGAAAGCGCCATTTATGTGGCCGCCACCCACCACTGCCAGACGGTGCGCGCCAAACTCCGACTCAAGAATCGACATGGCCCGGTGCAGGTCGATTGCGGTTTCGCCAACAGCTATCCACGAGATGTTTTGGCGCGTGAGCGTCTCAAGATATTCGCGCGGACAACTTTCGGCTGTGATCACCAGCAGCGGTTTGCCGTCATAGCAGAACGACGGCCAGCGCAGGCGGCCGTGTGTGTCAACGGCCACTGTATAGCCGGCGGCGCGGTCGGCCACGTGAAACTCGGTCTTACCTATGGGCGTCTTGTCGACGGCCACAAAGGGCTCGCTGTCGGCATAGTGGATTTGCATTGTTACGCGCCCCATGAGTTGCGTGGGGCAGTTGAGCCGGTCGAGCGCCTCATAGTAGACATCGCTCGGCTCGATCTGTTCGGTCATGGCACAGTCGATGCGTCCGTCCACCGACTCCATCATGTGACTAACTATATACATACCTGTATGATTTTTTATCGTTTGTGTTACTTAAATTTCTACGTTCCGGCAGCGCTTCATCGCTTTGCCTGAAGGGCACTGCAAAATTAGGTACAATGGTCCATGCGAGCCATACAAAAATCACTGATTTGCTTCACACTTTCACCTATAGCGATTTTAGAATGCCGCAAGTGGATGTATAAAACTAAAACTTTAAACGAATATTTGCATATCATCTAAATCAAGCGTTGCACTTTGGCTTATAATTTGTGCAATAAATCAGCACTTTGCATTAAAAACAAGTATTTACAGAACCATAACTTTGTTAAAATGTGTTATTATTTTAATTTTTCACGGCTTTAAGTTATAGTTTAGGTCCTGGCCATAACGAGCAAAGTTTTAGTTGCTTACGGCACGGGCAAAAGCCACCCGGCGCATAGGCGGCAAATGTTTACAAGTGTTTCCTCCATTTGGTTAAGGTGCTCGTTTTTAGTAACTTTGCGTAGCAACGAAAAAAGAGGTGACATTTAAGACCTCTTTTCCACAAGCCGCTAAGAGCTGCCGACCTTGCAGCAGGGGCTTAAAAACAAAAAAACGGAAAACGATGAGATTAAAGAACAAGCATTTTACCAAAATATTTTTCCTGATTGCATTTGCCTTCAGCTTTGTCACCGGGCATGCCCAGTTCCGCCACCACACTGTGGGCGAGAGCGTGAAGGAGCAAATAGCGCACGCAGGCATTCACAACAGCACCCGCGACCACATCAAGGCCATCCTCGACTACGCATTCCAGTTCCAAGGCGTGCCCTACCGCCGCGGTTCGTCGAGCCCCAGCGGCTTTGACTGCTCTGGCTTCACAAGCTATGTGTTCAAGAAATTCGGTTATAACCTCGACCGCTCGTCGGGCGGGCAAATCAACAATGGCCGCCGCGTGGACCGCAATGAGTTGCGTCCGGGCGACCTGGTGTTCTTCAACGGTCGCGCCCGCGGCAGCCGCATTGGCCACGTGGGCATAGTCACCGAAGTGGAAGGCCGCAGCTTCAAATTCATTCACGCCGCAAGCACCGGCATTCGCGAAAGCCACTCAAACGAAAGTTACTACAACGCACGCTACATGGGCGCATGCCGAGTAGTTGAATAATAAAACAATCCAAAGCAACTGAAATAAAGGGGCTGCGCCACACGGGCGCAGCCTTTTTTTGCTCTCCTCCCTCCCCCACTGCGACGAAAAAGTGGCAATATTGCCAAAAATTCTTCGCAGCACTGCACATTAAGTCGGCCACAAATGCTATCTTTGCGACGAAAAAGTGGCAATATTGCCAAAAATTCTTCGTAAAAACCAAATGGCAATGCAAATCAAACGACAATTCTACCTACAGCAGCTAATAGACGGCAAGCAAAATGGTCTGATAAAGATTATTACGGGCATCAGGCGCTGCGGAAAATCATATTTACTGTTCAAACTGTTCAGGCAGCACCTTATCAGCGATGGCGTTGACGACAAGCACATAATTTCTATTGCCCTCGACGACATAGAGAACGCCGACATGCGTGAGCCACTCACCCTATATAGGCGCATCAAGGCCCTTATGACCGATGACAAACTGCATTACATTCTGCTCGACGAGGTGCAGCTGGTGCCAAGATTTGAAGAAGTGCTTAACAGCCTTCTGCGCATCGACAATGCAGACGTCTATGTCACTGGAAGTAATTCAAAATTTCTGTCGAGCGATATAATCACAGAATTCCGTGGACGCGGTGACGAAATCAGGCTATAT
>CALBLR010000398.1 GCA_937896015.1 uncultured Prevotellaceae bacterium
GGGGTTGAATCCCTTCACCTCGCAGGCAAATTGCGTCTTGAACTTAGAGGCGTCGAAATGGGTAATAGGCGCTGCGCCGCTCACTCCGTTCAGTGCGTTGTTCCAGGTCGACTCCACGTCAAGACCCAGCGGGGTGATGGCTCCAAGGCCTGTTACCACAACTCTCTTTAATTCCATATTTCGCTAATACAGGAAATTAGAAAGATTACTCGGCTTTTGCGTTTTCGATATATTTGATGGCGTCGCCCACAGTCTGGATCTTCTCCGACTGGTCGTCAGGAATCTGGATGCCGAACTCCTTCTCAAACTCCATGATGAGCTCCACGGTGTCGAGTGAATCTGCACCGAGGTCCTGTGCAAATGTAGCTTCGGGGGTTACTTCTGATTCGCTAACGCCTAATTTGTCAACGATGATAGCTTTTACTCTTTCTGCAATTTCAGACATAATAATAAGTTTTTGATTGTTTATAAAAGTTCTTGATTAAATCCTACTTCAATTTTGGGTGCAAAGTAAACAATTAAAATTCAAATAATAAAGCAAAATGCCAACAAATTACCCCTCGTTGCACTTTTTTAGCCATAGTGTGCAATGGCTATGCAGTTTTTACTAATATTTTCGTTTCTTTAACCGTTGCTGTGCGTTAAATAGTGTAATAATTTTAATTTTCAGCGGTTTGCGGCCGCCATTGTTGTTGCTTTTTGCCTGTGGGTGGCGTAAATTTGCCGCATGAAAGTGATTCTTGTAAATGGCAGTCCGCACCCCAACGGATGCACTGCCACTGCGCTGGCCGAGGTGGCCGGCGCACTCAATGGCTGTGGTGTTGCCACCGAGCAGTTTTGGATAGGCGCCCGCCCCATTTCGGGCTGCATGGCGTGTGGCCAGTGTGCCGAAGCTGGACAGTGTGTGTTCACCGACCAGGTCAACTTGCTGGCCGCCAAGCTCGACGGCTGCGATGGCATAGTGTTTGGCTCGCCTGTGTATTATGCCAGCCCCAATGGCGCGCTGCTTGCCTTCATGGACCGCCTGTTTTACTCGGCCGGCGACCGCCTTGCCCACAAGCCCGCTGCTGCTGTGGTGAGCTGCCGCCGGGGCGGCGCCACGGCCACCTTCGATGCGCTTAACAAGTATTTCACCATCAACAGCATGCCCGTGGTGTCGTCGCAATACTGGAATCAGGTGCATGGCAACACCCCCGACGAGGTGCGCCGCGACCTGGAGGGAATGCAGACCATGCGCACCCTGGGCCGCAACATGGCCTGGCTGCTTGC
>CALBLR010000399.1 GCA_937896015.1 uncultured Prevotellaceae bacterium
GATGCGCCTATAACCAGATTTTTTCAGTGCCTCGACTATGCGAACAGTGTCTTCTGGTCGGCCGGCAAGCGCTTGCGGCACAAGTGACACGCCGGCGTTGCGCTCCGGCGACACATCGGCAAGCCCCTTGATTGCTCCGTGAAACACGCGTAAAAACGGTGAATAATAGGTGTCGATGCCGCCAAACACGGCACTGTGGGCAGTGCGCCAAGCACTATCGGTGTAGCCTTGCAGCGGCGCACACAAAATCTTAGTCATTGAGAAAATAGTCTTTTTGTCTTTTTGTCTTTTTGTTTTTTTGTTTGTTGTTTGCAATTCGCAAAATTAGTGAAAAGCCGCTATATAACAGCGGTGTAGAAGCGAGTATTTTTAGCACGCCAACCTTATAAAGCAACGAAGCGGAGAGAACTATTATTGTTCCTCCGCTTCGCAATGCTCTGTCGGGGTAAGACGACTCGAACGTCCGACCTCCACGTCCCGAACGTGGCGCGCTAACCAACTGTGCTACACCCCGAATCCTTTTTGTGGGTGCAAAGTTAATGCATTTATTTCAAAAAGCAATATAAAAACCTTAAAAAGTTATCACTTGTTGAGGCTGTTAAGGAGCTTTTCGATGCGCTTGTGCGACTGCACCAGGCGGCCATATGGAATTTGGCCGCGCTTCACGGCATCTACTATTATGTCAACAAGTCGGAACGGGCGGTCGGCCTCAAAGCCGGTGCTTATGTTGTTGCCCACGCAAATCAGGTCGGCGCCGGCGTTGATGGCCAAAATCAGCGCCTTGCGAATGCTGTATTGCTTTATTATGCCTTCCATATACATGTCGTCGGTGAGCACCACTCCGTCGTAGCCAAGCTGCTTGCGCAGCACGCCGTCGATGATTTTGCGCGACAGCGTGGCCGGATAGTCGGGGTCGAGCTGGCGGTTGAAGATGTGTGCCGTCATCACCACATCCACCTTTCCTTGCTTAATGAGCCGCTTGAACGGCTCAAGCTCTTGCGGCTGCCAGGTGTTGGTCACATCCACGAATCCCCAGTGTGAGTCGGCTGTGGCGCTGCCGTGGCCGGGAAAGTGCTTAATGGTGCAGGCCACATGCTGCTTGTGGGCCTCGTCGATTATCCAGCCTGCCTGTTGTGCCACTGTGGCGGGGTCGGTGCTGAAGCCGCGTTGCAGCTTGCCTATTGCAGGGCAGTCGGGGTGAGTGATGTCGACCACCGGGGCCAGGTTGAGGTTGATGCCGCTCGATGCCAGCTGTGTGGCAATGCGTCGGCCATAGAAGCGTGTGGTGTCTTCGCTTCCTGCCTTGCCCACATATTCGGCCGACGGCACTGGTTCGAAGCCGTATTGCGGCTTGAGGCGCGCCACGCGTCCACCTTCCTGGTCGGTGGCTATCAGCAGCCTTCCGCCAGCCCATTTTTGCAGTTGCGAGGTGAGGGCCTGCAGCTGGCTCACCGAGGTGATGTTGCGCGAGCCTATTTTAGCAGAACCTGTGAGGTCGACGTCAAACAGCACTATGCTGCCCACATGCAGGTCGCGCACATAGCGCGCGGCGTCGCTGGCCTCGTCCACGGTGTCGCCCTTGAAGCCCACCATCAGCATTTGCGCGGCATAGCGGCGCAGCACAGAGTCGGCCGGCAGCGAGGCTGCCACCGACTGTGTAACTGTGGCCACGGCCACAGCAATAGATAATAAAATCCGTTTCATTAATAAAGTGTTATGAAAATGGTTGAAAAGTAGGTTCTGCTTTAGCTGAAGAAGCCGAAGAAAAAGTAGCAGGCTATCCACACAATGTTAAGGTCTTCGCCGTAACCTATGATTTTATAGCTGGCGTCGGTCACTTTGCCCGTTTTGCGGTCGATGTGGCCAAGGGTGCGGCTTTCACCATCGTGCACTGCGCCGTCAACGGTGATGTAGCCAATTCGTGTGCCCTTGGCGTCATACACCTGCATATCGGCGCTAACGCGCCCCAGCTGGCGTTGGTTGCGGTCGGTGATGGTGCCGTTTGGGTTGAAGTAGCCTACCGTTATCAACTTGGTGTCGCGCACGGTGCCGTTGGCCGATATTTTACCCACCAGCGAGTAGCTGGCGTTGCGCAGGTTTTGTGCCGCTGCAGGGGCAGTGCTTGCAATGGCGAGTGCTGCCATTATGACGAATAACCTGAAATGTTTCATATATGTGTGTAATATAATATATGTGGGCAGTGGCGCATAGTGTTGCTGCAAGCGCACTTAGCCACAGCCGCACAAAGTTAACTTAAATTTCGCTAATGGCAAAAGCCGACAAGCTTTTGCCGATGTTTTGACACACGGTGCCGCCTATGGTTTAACTGTGTGTTTGTTGAAGTGATTAATACAGGCTGTTGAAAAATTACTGTAATTACAAACATATTCAACATAATTGTTTTGCCCAATGGCGGCGCGTGGCATAATTTAGCCTGCAAGGAAAAAATAGATGCCTAAAAATCGCCTGAGAACGAATGAAACACACACGCCACGTGACTAACCGGCAGAACCGCTTCTTTTGATTTTTAGGAAGTCTCTTTTTTGATGGTTATTGTGACCACGGCACAGTTGCTTCATAGCACAGCACCCATTGTGTGTGGCTATGGAAGGCTATCTATGCCACCCTAATGAAAAAATGTGAACTACAAACATTAAAACACTTTAATAGTCTTATTACTTGCAGAATCATGAAAGTAGGAAAAACATTATTTACTATGCTAATGGCAGCTACGGCGGCAAGTGCCGCCCAGGCCCAAAGCGTGTGCCTCACTGCCGACGACTATTCAAAAATCACTTTCACGTGGAGCGGCGGCGACGGCGAGTCGCACACCAGCAAGCTGACCGATGTGGCCACCGACCCCTACCACATCTACTATTTGCTGCGCGAGGTGTACAAGAATCCCAGCGTGCCTGGCATTTTGCAGGGCGGATATAAAAGCGACGGCACCACACGCGAGGGCGATGTCACCTATAAGCGCACCGTGAGCGGTTGGGAACTGAACCGCACGTGGAGTTGGTCAGAAGGCTATAATGATGTGGAAGCTCCAATGCAAGAAGGCTACACCACCCTGCTGGTGAAGGTGAAGGAAACTTGGAACAAGAATGATGCCCTTGGCAGCGACAACCTGACAAAAAGCGATGTGATAAGCGAAATATCCAGCGGCATCGAGTCGGTGCAGCTGCTCACCGACGCCATGCGATTCAACAGCGGCTCCAATCCGGGCACGCTCTACAAGCTAACAGGCTCGGGCAACCGATTCTTTTTTCTGTCGAAAGGCCGTGCCAGAAGGACGAGCGGCACAAGCGTGGCTGAGCGCGACCCGTTTATGGGCATGTATGAGGAGTTCAGCCCTGTTTCCACCGACGCCTCTACGGGCGAAACCGATTTCTACAGCAAAATGATGGGCGGCGACGTGTTTGGAGTGGTTCACGACTGCGGATCGGTGCTTGCCACCGACCACTGGTTTTCGATGAGTGGCAGCGAGAGCGCCGAGCAGAAGTCACTCGACAACATCACGTTTTTCATTCCCGACAAGCGGCTCACAGCGTGGGACAACCGCGACAAGCAAAACGGCTCTTCGGGCCACTACTACACCAACTACAACCAAAGCTATGCGCCCAAGGTGAGCCTATACACTGTGAGGCTCGGTGCCGACACGGCCAAGGTGACCGGAACAAACCGCTATACCGTGACGCTCGACTGGAGCACATCGCTTAAGGAAATAATGGGCAACGAAATCGACCAGGTGTTCAAACTATATGTGGTTGACGGCGACGGCAACAAGACTTTGCTCGAAAAAGACCCGCTCACCAATCGCTACACATACAGCTATGGAGTGGAGCAAAAGGAGCATGGCTACAGCATCACCTACCAGATAACCGCTCAGCCCACAGTGAACGGCGCCGGCTTCAGCGAGGTGTGGAGCAACTACGCCCAGGTCGACATACCCGGCCTCGACCCAAATGAGGCTCTCACTCTCGGCATAGGCGGCAGTTCAACAAGCCACTACGATGCGGATAAGGAGGTGAACCGGTACGCCAACTATG
>CALBLR010000400.1 GCA_937896015.1 uncultured Prevotellaceae bacterium
CAATGGCCTTCACCTGGTGGCGGAAGTGGGCGCGCACATTCTTGTCGGCCCAGGTGGCGTCGGCCACCGAGCGCGCAAACGCCAGATACACGTCGTCGATTATGGTGGTGGGCTGCATGTAGAGCAGCATCTCGGCGGCCTGGGCTATCTTCAGAAAGTTGGACTGGTTGGACTGCGCCTTGAACATGAGGTTGCGCACCGAGGCGAGCGACACATTCACATTGGCGTTCATCATTATCTCCAGATAGTCGCGCACGGCGGTAAGCAGCAGGCTGTCGTTCTCGGCCTTGATGGGCTTCGACAGCTCGCAGCCGTCCCAAAAGCGCTGCACCAGATAGTTGCAGCGGCCCTCAAGGGTCTTGCAGGTGTCGGGGGCCGTGGGATAGGCAAACAGCGTGGACTGCGCACTCGCATTGAATGCGTGGCCGCCGGCGGCAATGGCCACAAACAGCAAAAGCGTTAATAACTTCTTCATTTTGCGGGTTTTAGCTATACATTTATTCAATCAAATAGTAAAATTAGTGTTTTTGCGCCATTAGTCAAAATATAAAGCGGCAAAAAGTGTGCATTTCTGCATTTTTTCACAAGTTTCACAAATTGGCGGTGCAGAGCGGCACGCTTGCACGGCAACGGCATAATCGCTAACTTTGCCGCGACGCCGCCCACAATAGGCGGCGTGGACTGCATATGACAAACGACACGGGCTACAAACTGATGAGATGGGCGGGCACACGCAGCGCGCTGTGGGTGTGGCTGGCCGTGATGGCCGCAGCCGAGGCGCTGCTGTGCCGGCAGGGACTCTCGGTGCACGACTCGGGCGTGTATCTGAGCGGATACCTGCACTTCGCATCAGAACCCGTGGTGAACAGCTACCTCGGGCAGTGGCTGTTGTCGTATCTGAGCATGGGCTGGCTGTGCGGCGCTCTGGGCATCAAGTCGTTTTTGGGCCTGCGCATGGTGCATGTGGCGCTGATGGCGCTGGCGCAGGCAGGCATCTACCGCTGGGCCACGCACTCGCTCGGCATCAGGCCTCAACTGGTCCTGCTGGGACTGGTTATGGCATCGCTGTGCCACGTGCAGGGCTACAGCGAAGTGAACTACAACGAGCTGAGCGCTCTGCTACTGATGGCCGTGGCGGCTACGCTGACTGGCGGCATACACCGCCGAAAGCCGTGGCGAGTGGCCGCGGCAGGCGCCCTTGTGGCCGTGGCCGTGGCGGCACGCGTGGTGAACGTGTGGTTTGTGGCGCTGCCAGCAGTGGCTTGGCTGGCCGGCGACCGCAGTGCCGCCTGGGGCCGCACATGGCTGGCATGGCTGGCTGGCGGACTTGCCGGAGCCGCTGCCGTGCTGGCGCTGCTGTGGGCCAGCGGCACACTGGGCGTGGTGGGCATCACGGCACGCACCATGCTGGGCATGGCCTCGGCCGGGAGCAGCACCCACGGCATCGACACCCTGGCTTGGATTTATGCAGGCGGCATGGGCCACACGGCATTGAGCGGCATCACGCTGATGGCCGTCGCAGCCGCGGTGGCCGCTGCAACGCGGGCCGCAAGTGGCTGCGGCAAGGCGGCAAGAGCCGTGGCTGCGGCAGCGTGCGCCATAGCCGGCGCCGTGGCTCTGTGGCGGCTTAACAGCGGCCCGGTGTGCAACTATGCCATGTTTCTATGCATGGCGACGCTGGCCGTGATGGCTGTGAGGCTTGGGCAGCCGGAGCGGCGCACAGCGGCGGCGCTGTGGCTGGCGGTAATGGTGCTGTATCCGTTTGGCAGCGCGGCATCGAATGCCGTCAACGGCCCCTACTTTCTGCACCTTGCCATGCCACTGGCAGTGGCTGGCATAGCCAGCGGAATTCAGTCGGCCAAAGGACGGTGGCGCGCCACGCTTGCCAGCGCCGCAGCTGTTATGGCCGCAGCGCTGGCCTTGGCCATGATAAAGCTGAACGCCACCCACGGCCTGTTTCAAGACCAAAAGCGCATGGCATGCCACTATGAGATATGCAGCCCCGCCACGCGCGGCATCTTCACCAGCGAGGCCAACGCACGGCTGCACAACTGGCTGATTGCACAACTGAGGCCGCATCTGCCCCCGGGGCAGTATGCCATATGCAACTTTTCGCTGCCGCTGATCACGATGCTCGACTGCCGCCCGTATGCCTATGCCGAAAGTGAGTGGGTGGACGACAGCGCAGTGCTGTGCCTCTACATCGACGAGGCGCATAAGGCCAGCCGCCGGCTGCCTGCGTTCATCATCGACTCGCGCCGGCTCAATGCGTGCGACACGGCAGTGATTGCCCACTGCAAGCGGCTGGCCCCCTACTCCACCGTGTGGAGCAGCGGCCCCTACAGCCTGGTTGCGCCCAATTAAGGCTGTGCAGGCTTTGACGGCACCGCTTTTTGCGCTACATTTGCAAAAAGAAGACAGACAACGCGTTTTTTTTCACATGACAATATTTGAGGTTACTTTCAGCTACTTTAGCGACGGCGAGAGCGGCAACGACAAGTTCAGTTTCACCAGCCACGACGAAGCTCAGGCAAAGTTTGACGAACACCGCTCGGCAATTGAGCAGGAATTTGACGGCTGCACCAACGCCGACCGCATCGACGAGACCGACACTTTTGGCATCATGGACCGCGACTACGGCTCGTGGGCAAGAGTGTGCATCACCAACCGCCAACGAAACGAAGCATTATGACACACCAACTGAAGCATGCCATGGCCGCTGCCATCCTTGCCACGGCAGCCATGGCCCCCACCGCAGCCATGGCCGGCGGCAAGCCGGCTGACCCCGACGACCGTTTTCGCCACTGGAGTGTGGAGGCCAGCGGCCTGCTGAGCAGCGACGTGTGGGGAGCCGGAGCGGCTGTAAACTACCACCTGAACCCCTATGCCGGAGCGGGTGTGGGCCTGATGATATTGGGCACCATGAGCGATGACACCCAGGCGGGTGTCATGCCCAGCGGGCAGACCGACTGGGTGGCCGAAACGGGACTCAACAATGTGGGCGCGCTGCGTGCCGAGCTGCTGTTCACCACCCCGCAGCTGAAGCTGGGCAGCGACCGCGAATGCGGACTGGCACTGCGAGTGTCGCCCGGAATCGATGTGCCTATTCCCGTGAACCGCACCGTGACGGTGGGCTACACCCCTCACCAGCCTGGGAGCTATGAGGTGGACTACAGCGACCAAGTGGAAAACCACGGCGGCAAGGCGCTATACGGGCACTGTAAGGTGGCCGCACTGCTCACCATCGACCGACTTGAGCTGGGCGCCGGTTATGAATGGAGCAACTTCGACGTGTATGGCGGCGCGCGCAACATAAGCATAGGCGGCACCAAACTGATAGGCAGCGACCGCAAAACGATCCACGCCGCCTTTGTGTCACTCGCCTACAAATTCTGACGCTGTGTGGCGCACTGAATTTTTAAACGACAATAGGGACAATTAGAGACAATGTTTTTACTGTTTTGCGGCAAACGACACAAAAGCAGAAACTCGGTGGCTGCTGAGGGCGGGCCGAAGGCCCAATGCTGCCCATAGCCCAGGACAGCATTGGGCTTTCAGCGCGCACATGTCCACTATATGCGACTAATATCTGCGTTATTCCGCTATCAATGATTGAAAACCTCGACGCCTCAAAATCGACGACAATCCAATTGTCGTCCGGCATAGAGGTCAACATCATTGGTAAAGATGGTTCAAATCTCTGCGCCCTGTCGATGTTTGGTGATGCCTACGAAGTTGAACTTAAAAGAATGCTGGCCAGTGGCAATGTGGCCGAAATAACATTTAGCAAGGTATTGTCCAATGGCGACAAAGCCAAAGATGTACTAGAAAACGCCGCCAAATTCACTCTAACTATACCTGAACTGAAATCTCGGCTTTGCATCATCCCAGACAGCACCTCTACAATTAACTCACGAAGAAAATTTGCCCAATTCAAAAAAAATGGTTACTTGAACATTATCCGGATCCGGAAAAATTACACGAAACAGTATCTTTAAATACCACTGGAAAACCTGTAAGATATGCAGTTAGACAAGATTTCTATGCTGGTTTTAAAAATAATTTATCTGATGAAGACGCATTAGAGTGGTTACGAGAATTCTTATATAATATAGATAATTATGACGTAAATGATAATCAGTATATGAGAAGAATTGTTAGGTATATTCCTGAGTTTAGTACTGGAGCAATTATGTCAGAAATAGTTAAGAGATTGATGGATAAAGGTATTATGAAACCAATATCAAATGGATCTAATCTATATCTTATACCACATACTGTATCTAAAACTATGAATGGAGGACGAGCTGCATACGTATATGATAAAAGTAATCATACTGTACGGCAAGTAAGTGTTAATGATATTCCGCAATATCAGGAACAAATCATTAACAAATATAAACAAGTGCAATCCACTGGAGATAGTTCAGTTACTAGTTCTATATATGTAAGATTCTTTACTCAGCAAACTCAATCTTAGAAAAACGGTGGAGTTTTAAAAGCTGCTAAAGGCACTACACTTAATCCAGATTTAGTTTCACCTGGGTGGGCAAAAATGAATTTCGGATAGGATAATGTATGTTGGACTTACGGCAACGCAGTGACTGTTTGGATAGGAAATGAACAATGGGTGAGCCATTATCCATATGAATAAGATATACATCCGATAAAATTTACTATAGTTAATTGGGCATTATTTTAGCGGAGGCATTACACAGAGCGTTTAACCTACTAAACCGCATAATTCATGTTGCCATTTGTAATGGCATGATTACTTGCCTATCACTAACTTCCATCGGATGGAGGGTGATAGTATGACACGTCTCCACAGCTTTTGTCGCTGTGTGGAAACAATGGTGAATTTGTAGCACTCGGCTACGCTATGACATGGGGAGGGGCGGGTTACATGCGCAAATCTGATAAGTCGAACTTATAGGTCACATCTACCCGCTGCTCATTGTCCAAAAACATGAGCAAGTATATTGGCACATACACAACCTTGCCTTCAACCGACACATTGCCATTGCACAGCACCAATGCCGACGACATGCCGTATTCTGGCAACGCCAAAACATTGGTCAGCGCATTGTGCCTGTGGTAGTCTTTACCCGACTTGACCTCGATTGGCAGCACAGAGCCTTTATGCTCCACAACAAAGTCA
>CALBLR010000401.1 GCA_937896015.1 uncultured Prevotellaceae bacterium
TCGACGAGATCGACAACAAAATTCTGCTCACCATCATCGACAAGTTTGGCGGCGGCCCAGTGGGCATCTCCACCATAGCCACAGCGCTGAGCGAAGACCCCGGCACGGTGGAAGAAGTGTATGAGCCGTTTCTCATAAAGGAGGGGTTCATCAACCGCACCCCCCGCGGCCGCGAGGTCACCGACCTGGCCTACACCCACCTCAAGCGCCAGCGCGAGGGCAAGACGATGTCGCTGTTCTGACACCGCCCCATGCCGCACAGGCGTGGGTTTTCACAAAAATTCAAGACTAAATTAGGACAATGGCTGCAAATTTAAAATCGTTAGCTAAAGACACTGCAATATATGGCCTGAGCAGCATAGTGGGCCGCTTTCTCAACTACCTGCTGGTGCCGCTCTACACGGCAAGCCTCTCGGCCGCTTCGGGCGGCTATGGCGTGATCACCAATGTGTATTCCTACACGGCCCTGCTGCTGGTGATGCTCACCTACGGCATGGAGACCACTTTTTTCCGCTTTGCCAACAAGACGGACGAGAACCCGCACACGGTGTACACCACCACACTGGTGGCCGTGGGCGCCACCTCGCTGGCCTTTGTGGCCGCTGTGCTTGGCTTCCTGCCATGGGTGGCCGGAGCCATGGGCTATGCCGACCACCCAAGCTACATAGGCGTGATGGCCGCTGTGGTGGCCCTCGACGCGTTTCAGGCAATCCCGTTTGCCTACCTGCGCTACAAGAAGCGCCCCATCAAGTTTGCCGCACTGAAACTGCTGTTCATATTTCTGAACATTGCGCTCAACCTGCTATACTTCCTGGTGCTGCCGGCCCTCTACAAGACCCACCCCGGTGCGGTTGGGGCCATCTACGACCCCACGGTGGGTGTGGGATACGCCTTCTACCTTAACCTTGTGTGCACGGGCGTAATCACATTTTTCTTCTGGCGCGAGCTGGCCGAGGCGCGCGGCAGCTTCAGCTGGCCGCTGCTGCGGCGCATGCTGGGCTACAGCTGGCCAATACTGGTGCTGGGCATTGCCGGCATTCTCAACCAGACGGCCGACAAAATCATGTTTCCGTTCCTATACAAGCGCGGAGGCGAAACGCAGCAGCTGGGCATCTACGGGGCCGCCAGCAAGATAGCCATGATTATGGCAATGATAACGCAGGCCTTCCGCTACGCCTACGAGCCGTTTGTGTTTGGCAAGGCCAAAGACCGCGACAACCGCGAGACCTATGCCGAGGCCATGAAATACTTCATAGTGTTCACCCTGCTGGCCTTCCTGGCCGTGATGGCATGGATCGACGTGCTGAAGCACATCATTGCCCCCGACTACTGGAGCGGCCTGAAAGTGGTGCCCATAGTGATGGCGGCCGAGATAATGATGGGCATATACTTCAACCTGTCGTTCTGGTACAAGCTTATCGACAAGACCATTTGGGGAGCGTATTTCTCGGGAGTGGGCTGCGCGGTGCTGATTGCCATCAACGTGCTGTTTGTGCCCACCTACGGCTACATGGCCTGCGCCTGGGCAGGCTTTGCTGGCTATGGCACAGCTATGGTGCTGAGCTACTTTGTGGGCCAGCGCCACTACCCCATCAGCTATCCGCTTAAGGACATAGGGCTGTATGTGGCCCTGGCGGCAGTGCTGTTTGCCGCCATGACACTGATCCCCGCGCCTGGCCGCTGGGCGCCAACCGCCCTGCGCACCGCCCTGCTGCTGGTGTTCTGCGCGGTGGTGTTCAAGCGCGAGCACATGGGCGCCATGCTGCGCCGCCTGCCTGTGGTGGGCCGCCTGTTCCGATAACCGCCGCCAGCCCTACTTGAGCAGTGGCAGCAAGTCGGCGACACCTGCGGTGGCCGTCTTTGCTATCACGTGCACGCGTGCTGGCACTGCTGCCGGATGTGGGTCGATATAGTATAGCTCGGCCGCGGGGCTCGAATAGTTGAGCAGTGCCGCGGCCGGATACACCACCAGCGACGTGCCTATCACCACCACGACGTCGGCCTTGCGCACGATTTCCACCGCAGGTTCGAACTCAGGCACGCTTTCACCGAAAAACACTATGTGCGGGCGCACGTGGTCGCCAAAGGGGTCGGTGGTGTCGACAGTGGTGTCGAGCCCCTTGTCGCTAAGGTCGGCGCAGGGCAGGGTGTAGACGCGGCTTTCGTTGGCCATTGAGCGCACCTTCATCAGTTCGCCGTGCAAGTGCAGCACGCGTGTCGAGCCGGCGCGCTCGTGTAGGTCGTCGACATTTTGCGTAATCACATTCACATTATATCGCTTCTCGAGCCCCGCAATCATGGTATGGGCTCCGCTGGGGCTGGCCTTGAGCAGCTTGCGGCGCAGGCCGTTGTAGAACTTGTGGATAAGCGCCGGATTGCGCATAAACCCATCGTGGCTTGCCACCTCCATCACAGGATAGTTGTCCCACAGGCCGCCAGCGTCGCGGAACGTCGACAGGCCGCTCTCGGCGCTTATGCCGGCGCCGGTAATCACCACTAAGTTTTTCATAACATAGTCCTCCTTAATTTTTATGGCGCGGCGGCACCAAGCGCGCCGCTCAACCATGCCAAAGATAGCAAAACCGCACGGCCCGTGCAAGCCTGCCGGCAACCAAAAAAAGGCACATTCGGCCGCTTGGGGGCGGCCATGACAGCAAAAAGGCGTATATTTGCACATAAACCAAATGTAATGAACTCTCCAACCGACCCTGGCCATATTAACGCCGACTCGCTGATTTCGGTGATTGTGCCGTGCTACAACGTGAAGCCCTATCTGCGGCGGTGCATCGACAGCATCGCCAGCCAGGCCTCTGTGAACCTTGAGGTGATAATGGTGGACGACGGCAGCACCGACGGCACTGACAAGCTGTGCGACACCATTGCTGCCGACGACGGCCGGATAAGGGTGATTCACAAGGCCAACGGAGGACTCTCGGACGCTCGCAATGCAGGGCTCGACGCAGCCACAGGCCCAATAGTGGCCTTTGTCGACAGCGACGACTTTCTGCCGCCGCGCGCCATTTCCACCATGCTCACGCTGATGCTGGCCACAGGAGCCGATGTGGTGGAGGGCAAGCAGGCGCGCGTGGCCGACGGCGACAACAGCATCAAAGAGACAATAGCGGCCATTGCCCCATCGCACACATTCACGCAAAGCGAGGCAATCACCGACGTGCTGTATCAGCGCACGCTGTCGTGCTCGGCCTGCGGGCGGCTGCTGAAAAGGCGGCTGTTTGAGCGGCTGAGGTTTCCAAAGGGGCTGCTATATGAAGACCTGGCCATAATCTACCCATTGCTGCTGCAAGTGAATAAAGTTGCGCACACCAGCGCCTGCACCTACTGCTACACACAGCGCGAGGCAAGCATCACAGGCCACTTCACGCCAAGGCGCACCGATGTGCTCGACATTCTCGACCGGCTGCTGCAGCAAGTGCGGGCCGAGGCGCCGCAATATGTGGCCGCGGTGCAGAGCCGGCGCCTGAGCGCACACTTCAACATGCTGCGCATAGCCCCCATAGAGCGACCGGAATACAAGCCGCTGGCCGACCGGTGCTGGAGAGTGATAAAAGAGCTGCGGCTCGGCTGCCTTGCCGACCCCAATGTGAGACTTAAGAACAAATTGGGCATAGCGCTGTCGTATGCCGGACAACCGGCACTGCAGTGGTGCATGCGCCACTGGCCAGTTTAGTCGGCAAAAACGGCTGATTTGTCGATTGCATATTGTGCACATTGCACATTTAAGTGTATATTTGCAACCGGTAATTAAACAAAAGCTTACCTATTAGCCTTTGATTTACGTATCATAATTATTAAGTTTGTTGGTTATTTGCGGCCGGATTGCCTAACCTTGTCCGGCCGCATTTTTTGCACCCACCGCCTGCCACTCACGGCTGCCAAAATGCTAAAAAGTGCCAACAAATGCACCCGCCCGACGCATTTTTGCGAATAAATTACTATCTTTGTGTGATTGAGTGCCTTGGCGGCGCCTCAGCACGCAGCCACAGGCCATTACAGCATATTTTTTCGATTGGGTTTTGAAAACTTCGTTACTACATAGGGTGAGGCTCGCGGCTCTTGCGGCGGTGGCTGCGGTTGCAGCTGTTGCAACAGCGTCCCCAAAGCAAATCGACATTGAAGACGACCAGCTGTACCGCAACGACCAGACTCTGGTGTACGACGGCATAGACGTGTCGAGCTATCAGAAAGACATCGACTGGAGCACCACCGCCGCCGACAAGAACATAAAGTTTGTGTATGTCAAGGCCACCGAAGGCGCCACATTCACCTCGCGGCACTACCGCCAGAACATAGAGAATGCGCGCCGCTATGGGGTGCGCGTGGGCAGCTACCACTTTTTGCGCACCGGCTCGTCGATACGCAGCCAGTTTGAGAACTTCATAAGAGTGGTCAAAAAGGAAGAGCAGGACCTTGTGCCGCTGCTCGACGTGGAGTACCGCCGCGGATGGACCAACCAGCAGCTGCGCGACAGCGTGAAGCTGTTTGCCGACCTGCTGGAGCAGTATTACGGCTGCCGCCCGATGATATACACCAGCAGCTCATTTTTCAACTCATATCTGGCCCCCGACTTCGCCAGCTACCCGCTGTTTATAGCCCGGTACTCCAAAAGCCGCCCGCAGCTGACCCACGGAGCCAAGTGGATACTGTGGCAGTTTAGCGAGCGCGGCCGCATACAGGGCATCGACGCCTATGTGGACCTGTGCCGCTTCAACACCGGCTGCGGCCTGAAGGACATTCTCATGAAGAAGGGAATTCCAGCCGGGCGGCGCCGCTCAGTGGCTCCGCCCACGCGGGTGCCCGAGCCAAAGCAGCGCCGGGTGCAGGCCGCCCAACCCGTGCCGCTCACCGAGAAGCAGAAGAAGGAGCTGGAAAAAAAAGAGAAAGAAAAGCAGAAAGAGCTGGAAAAGAAAGCCAAACTCGATCGAGAAGCTTGGGAACGGGCGCAAAAAGAAGCCCAGAAAAAGGCCAAAGAGGAGGCCAAGCGCAAAGAGAAGGAGCGCAAGCAACTCGAAAAGGAGCAAAAGCACCAGGCCGAGCTGCAGCGGCGCGCCCAGCAGCAGCAAGCAGCGCTGAAGGCGGCTCAGGGCTCGAAAGCAAGCACAAAAAAGAGAAACCAAAGTTCGGCCGATAACGACGACGACCTGTATATGCCCACGCGCAAGCGCTGACAGCAGGCACCCCGGCCGCCACAAGGCAAGGAGGCACACACAGCCACAGCAATGAACCACCACAGCAGGCACACCACCCTACTGCACTGCGCGACGCTTGCAGCGTGCGCAGCGGCAGTGATGGCGACCGCATCATGCGGCCGCCGCACCCAGCCCGCCACCACTGCGGCGGTGCACATTGCCCCGCGCGACACCACCGCCCCCTACGACGGCATCGACATCTCGAGCCACCAGGGCGACATCGACTGGGGCAAAGTGACCGCCGACAAGTCGATACGCTTTGTGTATATCAAGGCCACCGAGGGAGCAACCTACAGTTCGCCACACTACGGCTACAACGTGACCATGGCACGCCGCCACGGCCTGCTGGTGGGTAGCTACCACTACTTCACCACCACATCGAGCGTGAGCGCGCAGTTTCGCAACTTCACCAATCTGGCCGCCCTCAGCAGCCAGGACCTGATTCCGATGATCGACGTGGAGCACCGCGGCAACTGGAGCCGCAACCAGCTGGTGGACAGTGTGGCCGCATTTGCACGCCTTGTGAAGGAGCACTATGGTGTGCAGCCCATGATCTACAGCACCATGGCTTTCTATAACCGCTGGCTGGCCCCGTCGTTCAACGACCAGGAGCCTGAAATCAGCTGGAATGGCAGCTACACAGTGTGGCAGTTTTCACAGTCGGGCATCATACCCGGCATCGACGCCTATGTGGACCTGTGCCACTACCGCGACGGCGCGTGGCTCGATGAAATTGCCATGCCACCCCACCCTGCCATTTGACCACACAGCACAATACGCAGCGGAGGCCGTTTTTCACAAAACGGCCTCCGCAATCATTTTTAGAGTATGAGAAAATTTACTTTTGTTCCAATTAATTATGTTATGAGTTACAATTCTTTTCACTGCAAATATAATAATTGTTTTGCAAAATACAAAATAAAGTTATAATAAATCACAACCCATTGCAAAAAAACGAAATAGAAAGCCGCAGCTGCTGTAGCAGCCACGGCTAATATTTTGTGTCGGAGCATGCGTCAGCTGACGCGCACGCTCTATTTTTGCTTGAAGTAGTCGGCCATGAGGGCTTTCACCTTGGGGCTTAGGGCAATCAGGGTGGTCATGGTGCAGAGCGCCATCAGGGCAAACGAGAGGTCCATGACGCTCACAAGGGTCTTAAGCGGAATCACAGCGGCCACGATTATCATCACCAGATAGTAGTAGTTGTAATACTTCACATATTTCGGGCCGAAAAGGAAGTTGGAACACTTCTGACCATAGTAGCTGTAGGAGAACATGGTGGAGAATGCGAAGAAGAACACGATGGCCATGAGCAGGTACTGCCCCACTCCGGGCAGCAGCTGGCCAAATGAGCCGAGCGCCACATAAAGGCCCTTAACATCACCGCCAAGCCCGGCATAGTTGCCGGCAATGAGGATGGGAATGGCGGTGAGCGTGCACACCACGCCAGAGGCGATGAGCGGGGCTATCATGGCAATCAGGCCCTCTTTGATGGGGTCGGTGTTGCGCGAGGCGCCATGCATCATCGATGCGGTGCCGATGCCGGCCTCGTTGACGTAGGCAGCGCGGCGGGCACCGGTGAGGGCCACAAAGGCAAAGGCTCCGAAGCCCGCCTTCATGCTGAAGGCCTCATGGAATATCGAGGAGAATATGCCTGGCAGCTTGTCGTAGTTGAGCACCATAATCACCACCACCAGCAGCATGTAGAGGGCCACCATCAGGGGCACGATGCGCGTTGCCAGCTTGGCAATGCGGCTGATGCCGCCCAAAATCACCGAGCCCACTATAAGCACTATCGCCACACCCATGCCAAAGCGCAAGCCCACAGTGTTGTCGATGCCGGCCGGTGTGGTAAACACTGTGGTCACCGACTCCACCAGCTGGTTGGCCTGCATAAAGCACAGCGTGCCCACAAGGCCGAATATGGCAAAGGCGTAGGCCATGGGCTTCCACTTAGGGCCGAGGCCCTGCGTGATCATGTACATGGGGCCGCCCTGCGGCTCACCGTTGGCGTCGCGGCCTTTGTAGAGAATGGCCAGAGTGCCTTCGAAAAACTTGGTGGACATGCCCACAATGGCACTCACCCACATCCAGAATATCACGCCAGGGCCGCCCACTGTGAGGGCTATGGCCACACCGGCGATGTTGCCCATGCCCACTGTGGCCGCAATGGCGCTGAGCAGAGCCTGAAGCGAGCTTATCTGGCCCGTTTCCTTACCGCTTTGCTTGGCCTGCTTCTGACGCAGGGCCCGCAGCGACCATGGCAGACGCCTGATCGACACGGCTCCAGAGTAGATGAATAAAAACAGTCCGCCGCCTATGAGCAGAAAAAACTCTGGATAGCCGCAAACGAAGTCGCTTGCCTCCACGAGCCAGTTGGCTATGCTGTCGAGAATCTCGTTCATGTTTTAAAACGTGTGATTTTTTTTGATTATGAGTTATTACCTTAGAATATATTATGTGTGGTGTGCCGCACCTGTCGGCGCATTACCGCCCGCGCATCGGGCTTCGGCACATTAGGCCTCGCCGCCATCGGCGGCGGCCTCGAGGCGAGACTTAAGCTCGCTTATGAACTGCTGCTGGCCGGGCAAGATCTTTATCCGCGCCTCGGCCAAGCCAAACCAGCCAATTTTGTCGAGCTCGGGAAAACTGACACGCTGGCCCGAGTGTGGAGGCCACTCCATTTCAAACATGTTGCTGTGGGCTTGACTCGCGTCAAGATCGCCACATTCCAGTCCGAAGGCATACACCTCTTTCCCGCTTTTAAGCCGGGCCGAACCCAGCTCGATAAACTTGCCGTTCACGCTATAGCCGGTTTCCTCGGCAAACTCGCGTCGCGCAGCATCGAGCGGAGTTTCCTCAAGAGGGTCGAACTCTCCCTTTGGAATCGACCAGCAGCCGCGGTCGCGATGTGCCCACACAGGGCCTCCCGGATGTCCGAGCAGCACCTCGATGTGTCCGTCCCCGTTAAGGCGGTAAGCCACTATGCCTGCACTCACTTTACGCATTTGTCATATACGCTTTTACCACACTGGTTGATTATCTTATAAAAAAGTACCCCCGCAGAGAATCGAACTCTGATCTTAGGTTTAGGAAACCCACGTTCTATCCGTTGAACTACGGGGGCAAGCCGCCGCTGCGCCACGCTGGCGCGCACTTATAGCGGCTGCAAAGTTACGTTTTTTTTGTCACATTCATTGCCCAGCGCGGCCATTATTTGCCGATGGGGCGCATTTAGCGGTGCGATTGGCGGCTAAAGGCGCACTTTGACGGCATGGCCATGGCTGGCCACCACATAGAAGCCGCGCGCCGGGGCATGCATGGTGGCTCGGCCACTGGGGTCGGCGGTGGCGGTGGCAACCACGGCTCCGCTTATGGCATACAGGGCGACGCGGCTACCTGCCGCAGCTCCGATGACCTGAACATCCAGACCTCTGGCCGAGGCTGCAAAGCCGCTTTTAGCGGAGGCGGCGCTTATGGCCTCGACGCCTGCCGGCACAGTGCCATACACCATGATGTCGTCGAGATACGTATTCACCTTCTGGCTTCCGGCCACCTTCATTATGCGCAGCTTCTGCTGGCCCTGCTGTGACAAATACCAGCGCAGCTGCGCTTCGCTATTGGCACCGACTTCTATGGAATTGGGGTTGCGAGTCCACACCGAGTCGCCCTCGGCCATGTATTCGAGCATGAATTTCGCCGCATTCTGCGAAGGGTTGAACACAGAGGCGGCCACCAGATAGGCATTGTAGGACTTAGGCGTTGAAAACGCAATGGCCGACGGCACGGCCATTGCCACAGCCTTCTTGCCATGGCACACGGCGCTGTCGGGCTCAGCCACGCTGCAGCGTGTGAAGTCGATGTCGCTGAAGGCACCCTTCACCCCAGTGCCCTTGGCGCCTGCGGCCATCTGTTCAAACGTCTCAACATACATGGTGAGGTCGGATGTGCGCTGCGCATTGAAGGTGATTACGCCGTCATTTTCGGCAATGCCTGTGATGGCGCGCGGATTTTGCGCGCCGTTCCACTGGCACAGGCTGGGGCTTGTGAAGCTGGTGATGGTTCTCACGCCAGCAGTGCCCGGGAAGGGGTCGCCGGTAAATGTGCCGCGGTGGCTGCCACCGGCGCGCAACAGCTCGTAGTGGTTGTGGCTGGGGTCGGTGTTTACGCGGTTGCCCCACTCCTCAGTGCTGTCGACACGCGCCACTATCATTCCGTGCCAAGGCAGATAGGCGTCCCACTCGTGGCGCTGGCGGTTTTCGAGCATGAAGAACTCACGGCTGTCGAGCGTGGGCAGTATGTAGGCCTCATTGTCGGTGTTCAGGGGGTTGAGGGTGTATGATTGGTCTGCGTCGATGCGCTTGGGGTTCATGAACCCCAGCGTGTAGCGCTCCCAGGCCGAGTATCCGCACGGGGTGCGGCTGCGGTTAAGGTAGCTGCCCGAGGCCATCACGTCCCAAGGCCCCGGGTCGTTGCTTTGGCCTTCCACCTCATAGTTGGTGTCATACAGGTCGGGCAGTCCCAGCACATGGCTGAACTCGTGGCAAATGGTGCCGATGCCATCGAGAATCGCGGTGGTTTGCGAGCCTTGCATCTCGGTTGAGCAGGCATAGAGGCCAAGCCACACCCCACGCTGACGCTGATTCACAAACTGCCACTTGTGTGGCCACAGCAGATTGGCGTCGTTGCCGCTCACATTAGCGCCATGGCCAGCCACAATGAAGTAGACCATATCGACCACGCCATCGCCGTCGGTGTCGTAGTCGGCAAGGTTTACGGTTGAGCCAAGTTTGCCCACAGCCTCGGCCAAGATGCTGCGCGCCTCCGCACCCGAGCTGTGCATGTCGGTGCTATCGTAATCCACCTCCACGGGGCCTACCACGTCGAAGTGAGGGCTGAACTTGCCCATTGAGTTGTCGTAGTAATAATCGCGCACGCTGCCCGTGTATTTGCCGTAAGGGTTTTCGCTGCCGTCTTCGTTGACGTAGCCCTTGTAGTTGGGCTGGTTAAGCATCTTATTGTAGAAATCGGCCGCATCGCTGCGCATAAACTTCTTTCCCTTGAAGTTGACAAGGACCACAAGTCCGCGAAACGCATTGTAGTCGATGGGCTTAATGCGGCTGCCGCCCTGCGCGCGGGCGCGCCTGGCGCGCGAATCGGCCACGGCGGCCGTCGACTGGAGGAATTTGCCCGTCTTGCCGAGCATGGTGCGCTCGGCAGCGGTGCGCTGCCCGGGGTTGTGGGCCGCTATGGCGGAGGGCACAATGCGGCCCGAGCCATCGAGTGCGGCATAGGTATAGCCGCCTGCCTGGCTGCGCACCACGGTGTAGCCGTCGGCGGTGGTGGTGAAGTGGTAGAACTCATCGCCGTGCAGCGATATGGTCAGCTGCGAGCCGTCGGGTTGCGTCACCGTAACAGGCGTTGGGTCGGCCGGAACGGCCGCCATGCGCAGTGCGCACAACAGGCACACAGCCATTGAGATGATTTGTTTCATTATGTTGTCTGTTTTGTTGATTTTTCCACTGATTCGATAAACCACCACAAAATTACTATATTCATTGCAAACTTCCGCACCCGTCTCCATCTTGTATCCGCCCGGCACTGGCATTCGCAGCGCCAATTAAGCGCACCCCAACGAGCCTCAGCACAAATTATTTGTCGGATTTGAGCACTTTCAGCCGAATTATTTGTCGGATTTGAGCACTTTTAGCCGCTATATACAAGATTATCATTCTATCACAATAAGCGGCAGGGCCGGCGCTCCTCACGGAACTCCGGCCCCTGCCAATGTGTGTGTTGATCTTAATAGATGTGTGAGTGAACGAAAAGTATTGTCTTAATTACTTGTCAATATATGATTATGATGTAGCGTCGCGCTTTAGAACTTGTAGTCAACGCCCACGCCAAACACCTTGTTGGTGCGCGAATACACGTCCTTGCCCGCCATGGTGGTGCCGTTGTAGCCACCAGTGGCCGAAGCGGCCACACTCTTGGTGTAGTCGTCATACATGGTCCAGAAGTAGCCCACGTTAAGCTTCACCTTGCTGCTAAGGTTCAGGGCAGCGCCAAGGCCCACGCTCCAGCTGTCGCATGAGAAGGCGGTGTTGGTCTGAAAGCCGTCGCTCAGGCCGTAGTCGGTGCGCTGCACACCGGCACTGACGGTGATCAGCTTGTTGATGTCAAACTCGGCTCCGGCCAGAAACTCGCTTGTTCCGTGGGTCAGAGCTTTCTCCTTGCCCTCTGTGCCGCCATCGATGTGCGCCATGCCGGCGTGCTTGTCGTCATAGAAGTGATATTCCAGAGTGGCGCGCAGGCGAGGAGTGAATTTGTAGCCCACAGCCACGCTCAGCATCGACGGGATGTCGCTTGGAGTGTTCACGCCGTCTTTGAAGTCGGCAAGCGCGCCATCGGGGTCGCTATTCTTCTCTGTTTTGTTGGCAATGTTGAGGCTGGTCTTGAACTCATATTTAGCAGCCAGCGTGAGGCCGGCCACATTATAGTTGATGCCCAGAATCGGGGTGATGCCCCATCCGCTTTGGTCGCAGTCGAGCTCAAGGTTGAGCAGCGTCTGGTCGGCTGCCTTCAGCTTAGCCTCAACATAGCCGCTGTAGTTGCCCGAGAAGTAGGCCATGCGGCCGCCGGCAAACACGCCCAAGTGCTTATTGATGCGGTAGCTGGCGCCAAGCTGCGCGCCATAAATGTATTGGCGGCCCGACACCGACGAGTTGATGTCATACTTGTCGGGGGTGATAGTGCCGTGGCTCTGAGCATAGAGGCTGGCCATCACCTTGGAGTCGAACATAGGCAGGCCGTCGTCGAACGAGGCCTTGCCGCCGCCGCCCACGATGCCGAAGAATCCGTTGATGCCCCACGAGCCTTTCTTGTAGGCGGCATACACCGACGGCAGCGCAGGCACTGAGGCTTTGCCCTCGTAGGTGCGTGTGCCCTCAGGATACAGGGCGAAAGTCGACTCGATGTTGCGGGTTTGGTACACACTCTGTATGGTGGCCGACAGTTGCCAGCCTTCGGGCATGAATGCCGTGCCGGCGGGGTTGGAGTATACGGCGTCGATTTCCTGCGATGCACCGCGCGCCACCATGCGCAGGAAGGCCGCGCTCTGGTTGGTGTTGGTGAGGATGCCGCCTGCCTGGGCAGCAAGGCCGCACAGTGCGGCAGCTGCTATCATTGTTGCTTTCTTCATATCTTCTGAGTGGAATAAAAAAATATATATGTTTTTACTGCTTGTAGCTGGTGCAAAGTTAGGTTATGTTTCACTCATAGTGTTCTAAACTGCGCAAAAAATGGTGATTTTGTCGATTTTGGTTAACTTTTGTATCTTTTGCCGCCTCTCAGAGAAGATTATAACCATTTTTCACATTTATAATTTGTTAAAAATTGCATATCAGGCTTTTTGTGCCTAATTTTGGGAACTGAATAGAATCGCGCCGCCATGCGCATTGGCACAATTGTTGCAGCATACACCGACACAAAGCGTACAAGCGTGCCACCAGACGCAAGTGTGGCACACATTAATAACAACTTATTATTCACAAGAAGACAAACAGATTTCAGCTATGAAAAGTAAAGGATGCCTTATGGCCATTGGCGCTGTGGTGCTGGTGGCGCTGGCTGTGGCAGGATGGGTGATGAGCACCTACAACGGATTGGTGACCAAGCAGCAAGCGGTGGAAGCGCAATGGGCACAAGTGGAAAACGTGTACCAGCGCCGCGCCGACCTGGTGCCAAACCTGGTGGCAACGGTGAAGGGCTATGCCACGCACGAGAAGCAAACCCTGCAAGACGTGACCGAGGCCCGCACCAAGGCCACCCAAATACACATCGACCCGTCAAAGCTCGACGAGGCTTCACTCAAGCAATTCCAGCAGGCGCAAGGCCAGCTGGGCAGCGCGCTGTCGCGCCTGCTGGCGGTGCACGAGGCCTATCCCGACCTCAAGGCCAACACCAACTTCCAGACCCTTCAAGCCCAACTTGAGGGCACTGAGAACCGCATTGCGGTTGAGCGCAACAAGTTTAACAAGGTGGCGCAGGACTACAATGTGGCCATCAGGCGATTCCCGGCAAGCATGCTGGCCGGCGCGTTCGGCTTTGAAAGCAAGGCATATTTCGAGGCGCAGGCAGGCGCCGACAAGGCCCCAACAGTAAGTTTTGACTAACATCACCATAGGCATGGCACTCACCGATTTTCTCAACGCCGACGAGCAGCGCCGCATCGAGCAGGCCATAGAGGCCGCCGAGCGCGACACCTCGGGCGAAATATGCGTGCATGTGACACGCCGCTGCAAGGCCGATCCAGTGAAGGCAGCCGAGCGGGTGTTTAACCGGCTGGGACTGTACCGCACCCGGCGGCGCAATGCCGTGCTGGTGCTTGTGGCCTACGAGTCGCGCCGATTTGCCATAATCGGCGACAGCGGCATCAACGAGGCAGTGCCAAGCGGCTTTTGGGAGAGCGAGAAGGACACGCTTGCGGCTTATCTGGCCCAGGGGCGGGCTGCCGACGGACTGTGCCGCGTGGTGGCCGAGATTGGCAGCAGCCTGAGGCAGTATTTCCCGCCCGACGAGGTGGACAACAATGAATTGAGTAACCAAATCACTTATGACGACAACAGTGAGGACAATGAGGCTTAAACTATGGCTCGCCGCACTGACGCTGGCCATATGCGCCGCCATGCCGGCTGCGGCACAGGTGCCCGAAAAGCCCAACCCGCCGCGGCTGGTGAACGACTATGCCGGCATCATAGCCGACGCCGCGGCCATGGAAGATACCCTTGAGGCTTTCGCGCGCCGCACAAGCAACCACATAGTGGTGGTGACCATGGCCGACCTTGGGGGCTTGGACAAAGCCGAAATGGCGCAACAGATAGGCGAGACTTGGGGCGTGGGCCAGAAGGAATACAGCAACGGGCTTGTGATTCTGGTAAAACCCAAGCCTGCCGACGGCACTGGCACCGGCGAGGTGTTCATTGCCACGGGCTACGGCCTTGAAGGCGCGCTGCCCGATGCGGCCTGCCACGAGATTGTGATCCGGCAGATGATTCCGCAGTTTAAGCAGGGCGACTACTCGGCCGGCATTTGGGATGCGCTGCACATAGTCATGCCTGTGGCCGCCGGCGAGTATTCATTCGAAGAGGCGCAAGACAAATTCGGCGAGGCCGACTTTTGGATAGGCATAGGCGTGTTTCTGCTGATTATGCTCGTGGGCGGCTTTCTGGCCTTTGGCCGCAAGTCGGGCGGAGGCGGCCGAGGCGGCAACGGCGGCTACACCATAGGCCCCACATTCTATGGCGGCCCTTACGGCAGCGGCGGCTCATCGTGGTCGTCGGGCGGAAGCGGTCTTGGGGGCTTCGGAGGCTTTGGCGGCGGCAGCTTTGGCGGCGGCGGAGCCGGCGGCTCGTGGTGAACTCAGCAAGCAGCACAGCAAAAAAGCGGGTGAATGCCAACAGTTGGCGTCCGCCCGCTTGCTTTATGACCATATATATAGTAACGTCAGTCAATCCACTCATAGGCGCGCAAGCGAATCGAGTCGCTGTCGCACAGCATGCGCATGAATTCGCGCGCCGAATTTTTGATGTAGCTGTCTTTGAGCACGTGTATGCAGCCCTCCATGGTGTTTTCCTCGCTTGGAACATCAAGGCGCACAGCCGCCACGCCGCTCTCGCCCATTATGGTGGCCTCGCTGAGTATGGTTGCAAGCCGCCCCTCGCGAATCACCTTGAGCAGTATGTTCACCTCATTGAGCTCGATGTTGGTCTTAAAGTCGAGCTCCTTGCCCTGAATCATTTTCTCGAATGCGTTGCGCGCCTGAAGGCCGCGGCTGGGCAGCACCAGGTCGTAGTTTTGCAGCTCGGTGAGAGAGATTTTGTCGCGCGAGGCCAGCGGGTGGTTTTTGGCCACAATCACCGACAGGTGGTTTTCAAACAGCACGTGCGACTCGATGTGCGGGTGGTGGCGCGCCGGCTTGAAGGCCAGCACGAAGTCGATTTCGCGCTTTTCAAGCATCAGCAGCAGCTCTTCCATGGGGTTGTAGAATATGCGCAGCTTTATGCTGGGATACTGCTTGATGAATGTGAGCAGCGTCTCGCTGAGCATGGGGCTGAACGAATAGGTGACGCCTATCTTCAGTGTGCCGGCCACAATGTTTTTAAGGTCGAGCATGTGCTGGCTGCACGCCTCGCTGGCCGACAGCGTCTTGGCCGCAAAGGGCAGCAGTTCCTGGCCGCTTTCGGTGAGGCGCACCTCGTGGCTGTTGCGGTCGAACAGCTGCACGCCAAATTCGTTTTCGAGTTGCTTGATTTGCTGTGACAGGGTGCTTTGTGTTACACAAAGCGACCGGGCTGCCTCAGAGAAATTGAGTAGCTCGGCCGTTTTCAAGAAATAACGCAGTTGCCGTAGTTCCATAATGCTTGCTGTTGCTTTACTTTTTTGTTGCGCAGTTGGTTGTTACTGCCCTGCTCCCTTATGCTAAACAGGGGCAGCTTGCAGACGCAAAGGAGCGGATTTACGGCGGTTCAGTCATCGCAGTCGATGGCGTCGTCGTCGACGAAGAGAGCTGTCTCGTCGTCGTATTCAATCGCCTTCATCTTGCCGTGTTTGTGTCCGAAGATATAAATCTCGCGCAGCATTAAGCCCACCACGGTGAGCCCGACAATCAAAATCCATAAAGTCTTTACATCTGTCATAATTCAATCGCTTTTTATATGTCGTTTCCCTTTTTACGATTGCGAAATTACTATCATTGCGTGGCCGAAGCATAACGTTTGTAATTGTTTGTTTCGATAGCGGCAAATGCGGGCAGCGATTGAATGTCGTCTTTGCTATAGACAAAAGTAATAATAAAATGCCGCTTTTCAAAGTTGCAGGCATTAAATCGTGGTTTGCAAGCGGAATTGCATGGCCTCACCCTATTCTGCTATCGTCAAAAGCGATAACAGTTGCGTCTTTCTTTATTTTTTTTGCAAAAAATTATTGTCGGCAATTGGCGCGGCGCAATGCTGTTAGGCATCACATAAGGACGGGGCGCACTCACAGAAATGGTGAATGCGCCCCGCACCTACAATAAACTATTTGTTTTTAATGTAATGCGGCCGTCAGTCGCTCCAGTCGATGCGTTTGGCCAATTTCCGCTTGTAGCAGGCCCGCACATCGCTCCAGCGGTAGTATGGCCAGTTTGCCGGCTTCAAGGGCAGCGTGGCCTCATGCTCGTTGAGCAGCACCTTCACCAGCACGTCGCTTGCCTTGTAGGGAGGCTTCGCTCCCGTGCGGTGGTAGAACACCATTTGAATGTTACACCCCTTGGGAAAAATGTTGTAGTTCTGCCAGTGGTCGGCCAGGGTGCTCAGGTCGCGGCATGAGTAGTTCACGCTGTCAAGCTCCATAAGGCAGGCCAGCGGCAGCAGGCAGGTCTCGTGGCCGAAGCGCAGCGATGCTCCGCGGCTGCCAGTGGCCAGGGCGCTGTCGGCACTGGCCAGCATGTCGGCCAGCAGTTCGCGCTCGATGTAGGGCATGCGGTTGCCCGTCTGCGGAGCGTTGGCCCACTGCACATACCAGTAGATGTTTTTGTTGCGCCACAGGTCGTAGATTTCGTCGGCGGTAAACAGCTTGTAAAGGTCGATGCCGCGGTAGGCCTTGTGGCCCTGCAACGAGCCGGCCACGTCGAACACGTCGGCCATGAGTCGCAGCTGGTCGATGCTGTCGCGCATCAACTGCCCATCGGCAATGAGCGATGAGGCGAAGCGCCCGGGTTGCAGCATGGCGCGCTCCACGCTGTCGGTGAGTCGGCGCATGCGCTTGTGCAGCGCATTGGCGCAAGTGTCTTCGCCATAGCCCCAGCCAAGGTAGTGCATATCGTGCTCGCTTGCGTCGGTGGTGACGCGCAGACGCGGATTAAGGGCGCGCAAGGTCATGGTCTCGTTTTGCATCGACAGGATGCAGCGTATCACCGTGGTTGAGCGCGCGTCGATGCGCGCGTCGCCCGCAAACACTTCGGGAAAATTCCGCACCATGCGCGCAGCTATGCCCTGGTGCTGCTCGGCACCGACATCGGTGAGCTCGCCTATGCGGCCTCGGGCGGCTTGGGCCACCATGCGCAGGGTGTCGAGCAGAGCGCGACCTGCCGGGGTCAGAGCCCCGTGGCGGGCGGCCAGCTCGAGCTGGGCCACCGGGCGGTTGTAGCTCTTTTTGCTTGTGAGCCAGCGGCTGCCGTGACGGCCATAGTGGTCGATGTAGAATGGCTCGTAGCCATTGGGGGCCGCCGACAGACGCGGCAGTTCCAGTTCGGGATATGGGTAGGCGAAATGATTGCTGCCTGCGCGCCCCGGCATCGCCGCTATCTCCTGGCGCGGGGTGGCCGCAGCGGCAGTCAGCGCCACGGTGGCAAAGGCAGCCAAGGCAAGGCATTGAATGAGTTTAGCCATATTTCTAATGTGGGCTTTAGGGTTTGGGCTGCTGTGCCAGTTTGTTTTCAAAGTAGGCGCGCACATCGCTCCAGTGGTAGTATGGAGCCACATCGGTCTTCACGGGCAGCGTGGCCTCGCGCTCATTGAGCAGCACCTTCACCAGCACATCGTCGCTGCCCTTCTTGCGGTAATACACCATTTGAATGTTGCATGCCATGGGGAAAATCTTGTTGCTCTGCCAGTGGTCGGCCAGAGTTTCAAGGTCGGTGGTTCGGTAGTCGGCCCCGTTGATGCCCATGAGGCAGGCCAGCGGCAGCAGCACGCTCTCGTGGCCAAAGCGCAGGGTGGCACTGTTGCGGCCCAGAGCTATGCCTCGGTCGGCAGCCTTGATGAAGTCGCGCAGCAAGTTGGCCTGGTTGTAATCCACGCGGCAGCGCGTGAGCGGAGTCTCGCCCGAGAGCACATACCAGCGGGCGTTGTTGTAGGCCCACACGTTGTAGCGGTCGTCGGCCGAAAACAGGTCGTAGAAATTCACATTCTCAAACTGGTGGTGGCTCTGCATGTTGCCGGCCACGTCGAAGAGGCGCTTCAGCAGTTTGCGGCCGTCGATGCTGTCGCGGGCCCACTTCTGGTCGGTGAAGAGCACCTTGAGCATGTGCGACGGGTCGAGGTGCTTGTCGCCAAACTTCTCGACCTGCGGCATGGCGGCGTCGAGCTGCGCAGCTATCACAGTGTCGGTGTAGTTCATGTAATACATGTCGTGCTCGCTGGCGTCGGTGGTGATGCGCAGACGCGGGTTGAGCGCCTTCAGCTGGTCGGTCTCGTTCTGCATCGACAGTATGCAGCGGATTATGATGGTCGACTTGGCATCGACTGGCGCGTCGCCGGCAAACACCTCGGGGAAGTTGCGAATCATGCGCGCCGCTATGCCCTGGTGCTGCTCGGCGCCGATGTCGCTAAGCTCGCCCAGGCGCATGTGCGAGGCCTTGCGCACCATGCGCAGCGTGTCGAGCACCTGCTGCCCGCGCTTGGTGAGTTTGCCCTGGCTCGCAGCCTTCTCGAGCTGGCTTATTGGGAAGCCATACTGGCTCTTGCTTATGAGCCAGCGGCTGCCATGGCGGCCATAGTGGTTCATGTAGAACGGCTCATAGCCGGCAGGGGCCGGTGTGAGTTTGGGCAGATCTTTGTCGGGGTAAGCATAATAGTTGTTGGCACTGAGGCGTGCGTTGGCCTTGATGTCGTCGCGGATTCCGGCTGCGGCGCCCACAGCGGTGAGCAGCAGCGCGGCCAGTAACAGTGATTTTCTCATTGCAAATTTCATTTATATAAATAGTATGTGAACAGAAAAGCGGCCGCACACGCCCGCGCGCATGCGGCCACACAAAGTTAACGCTTTTGCCCGGCCTGTGCAACCCCACCTCGCCGCAGCACGTCCCAAAAAAGAGTGTCCAATGCAACACAAGTCATTGCGAATTGCACCACATCCCAATAAATGGGCCACCAATGGATGGCAACATCACGCCTCGGCTTGCCGGCACACCGCCGCATTGGGTTATTGCACAAACAATTGACATGTTAGAAATACTGATTTGCGCAGCTGGATGGAGCTGACAGTGTGCAAAGGGTGGGCAGCAAGATTTTTTGGCGCTTTTTAGTGGCGAAAATTTCGGATTTTGAAAGAAAAACCGTATTTTTGTATGTTTTTAGCCCGTGGCATCATAAAACCGGTTCAGAAGGCCCGAATGGGCGCGACAGGGGCGGTTTTTCACGGCATGAAAAAGTCAGTTTTATGGCAGAGGATTTAATAGAACAACAAGAAGAGAAAAAGTACTCAGCGCACAACATTCAGGTGCTTGAAGGCCTGGAAGCCGTGCGCAAGCGTCCTGCAATGTATATCGGCGACACCCACGTCAAGGGTCTGCACCACCTGGTGAGCGAAGTGGTGGACAACTCCATCGACGAGGCTCTGGCAGGGTTCTGCGACAACATAGAAGTCACCATAGGCGAGGACAACTCGATAACCGTGAGGGACAACGGCCGCGGCATTCCGGTGGACATGCACGAGAAGCTGCACAAGTCGGCCCTCGAGGTGGTGCTCACGGTGCTGCACGCCGGCGGCAAGTTTGACAAAGGCTCCTACAAGGTGTCGGGCGGCTTGCACGGTGTGGGTGTGTCGTGTGTGAATGCGCTAAGCGACTACCTGCGCGCCGAGGTGCGCCGCGGCGGCAAGGTATATATGCAAG